>NZ_CZVS01000007.1:239-42508 GCF_001535985.1 Candidatus Kryptonium thompsonii
GCCAGTAAAATCTCTAGTAAGTCCAAAAGAGCTTAAATCTGATGCTATATTGAAAATCCAGTTTGGATTAAGCAGATAAACATAATTGAGGCCGATAACTTTAGTGCCCCACCTTAAGTCTCCTTCCTCAACTAATCTATCACGGGCAATAAAGCTTGAAATATTTATTGTAGAATTTTTAGATACGGGTTGAGCAATTTTAAAATTAAAATCAAAATAATGGTAATCTGGTAATACACGGCGAGGGAAAAGAAGATCAAAGTATGTTCTACGAATGCCGATAATCCAAGAACCATTATTAATTGTTGGACCTTCCGCTACGCCACTGAAACTTACAAGGCTCACATTGCCACTTGCACATATTTTGTTCTTATTCCCTTCCCTCGTAGTAATATTTATCACGGAAGAGGTTCTATCACCATAAGTTGCATCGAAACCTCCTTTTATCAATTCAACACTTTTCACCATTTTGGAATTAAAAACACTAATAATACCCCATGAATGTTCTATATTATAAACCTCAACCCCATCCACTAGAATTAGATTATTTTCTGGATATCCACCTTGAATATAAAGCCTTGAACTAAAATCCCTTTCAACTACTCCGGGAAAGGAAGGTAATGTTTTTAACAAATCAAATTCCCCCAAAAATGGCGGTATTTTTTCTATCTCATTTCTTCTAACTATAATTGTCCTCGGCTCCATGTTTGTGTTTGGCAAAGATTCAACTTCTACTGTATCAATCTCAACACTATCTGGAACAAGATAAACATTTAAATTAATATTTTCATTCTCCCTGATAACAACTTCTTTTTCTAATCTTTGATAACCTACAATTGAGTATACTATCAGGTATTTCCCCGGCGAAAGGAATAATATATAATATCCATCTTGATTGCTCGCCGTTCCTCTACTTGTCGATTTAACCCACACATTCACAAATGAAAGGGGAATGCCACTGGTTTGATCATAAATAAAACCACTTACAGTTCCAACTTGAGCAGAAAGAAGCTGAGTAATAAGTATTGTAAATAAAGCAAGTATCCAAATTTGCAACAGCTCCTTTGTCACCGGCAACGATACTTATATTTGCATTTTCTAGGGGGTATCGGATTTAATTTGAACTTGATTCCATTAGTTACAAGTTCACCTGCCTCGAATATAAGATTGTTTACCTTTATTTCCTAAAATGCTAATTTTATAGTTATTAACTTCCTCACAAAAAAATCAATATAAATCTAACTCCAAATCTATACAGACTTTCTTTGAAAATTTCTTTACTTCTTGAATAGCGATACTCAAAGAATAAATCGAATTGCATATCGTCTCTAATTTTGTAACCAAAATTAGCAGTGTAAGAAAATATGTTTAAGGTTCCTTGCTCTCTAAATGGCTGTAAATAGATTAAAAATTTACCCGAGTCTTGATGGGTATTAAAAACCAAAAAATCATGGCTATATTTACCAAATAGCGACATCCCAACACTTTGTAACATTTTTAACTTTGCAATCTCGAAATCAATACAACCACCAAGTATAATAACATTTGAAAGCTTATATCTTCCCGTAAAATACACCACGGTATTCAAAGGATCCTTTGAAGTACTATACCCTATCGTTTTATTTTCATATTGGATAAATAACTCTAAATACTTTAAAAATTTATATTGCAAATTCAAATTTGTAAACCCCGGGATAGAGCGATCGAGTTTATTTAAAAATACATTATTTTTTGTAATATAATTCCCAGTTGGCTTTATCGGCGCTAAATATGTAGTTGAAAGCCTAAGTGACAATGTTATGTTTTTCCAAACCAAACCCAAATCGAAATCATAGAATATAGGTCCAGAAGATCTAATGTTAGGAATTACATTTAAAACTTGCCTTTCCAATTCAAATTTATAAACTTTTACATTGCTTAAAAATGGAAAATATGCATTTACAATTTCATAATTTGGTTGAACTTTGATAAAAAATTGGACATTTATAATTGACAAGAGATTCTTATCTTGGGCATTAAGAGTTGCGATACGTAATAGAACGATAAATAAAATAATTTTTTTCATAGACTTTTTCTTTGATATGTATTTTTTAAAAAGTCCTTATCTCTATGAGCTAACAAGATACCAATGTAGTAAACCCCTATCATCTTCTCTCCACCTTGTGTCATCATCATAACCATCGAACTTCTGCATCATTAAGTACTTTTACCACACCAATTATTTCCCAACAGCCATCTATCCTTGAAGATGTTATACTTCTACCGCTACCACTATCAATTAAAGAAATAGAGACTCTTTCCATCCCTACCAAATGTTTTTACCTTTTTCTTCCTTTACTTCCTTAACTATTCACAATAATAATCAATGAAAAATAAAAAGTCAAGATGGGGTTCAGGGGAGTATCAAAATTGTATCTTCAAGGATGGTTTAAAGTGTTAACAGGTAATGCTTTATAGACATGGGTGAATATTTTTAATTGGGGCAGGCTTAAAGCCTGCCCCTTTCTTTAATTTCTCAAATACATTATTTGAGCAACACCATCTTCTTCGTCGCAACAAAGTCATCAGCAGTTAATCTATAGAAGTAAACACCGCTTGCAAACCCAGAAGCATTGAAATCAACCGTATGCACACCTGCACGCAAATATCCATCTACCAAGACACTTACCCTCTCACCTAAAGCATTAAATACCTCAAGTTTAACTTTCGCATCTTTAGGCAAAGCAAAGGCTATCTTTGTGGTAGGATTGAATGGGTTCGGATAGTTCTGATACAGTTCAAACTTAATCGGCACATCATATGTTGGGAATTCAACGCCAGTAATCTTGCCAATTGAAAGCTGCAACAATCGCACGACATATTTTGGATTGTGTACACCACGACTTCCATCTCCAACAACATAGCGGTAGTTCCAATAAGCTTGCTTTAATCTCACAGAGTCGGGGTCGATTCTAATCTGTTGCCAATCAACCGTGGGTTGTCCCTTCGGTGGCAAAGCCATTGCAAGTTTTTCAATCAAACCATCAACTTCCTTCATAAACGGCTCAACGGTGCCATCCATATCGTAGTCGTAAGAAGCAATTATATCATCGAACTTGGTTATACCAGTATGACATTTCACGCAACCAGTGATATTGTCATACTCCTGACCATCGGGGGCGATATATTTCATTTTCCAAGTATGCATTCCGAGCTTATCTCTTGCAACATGGCCTGTGTCTGGAGTAGCAGACATATGGCAACCTACACATGCATTTTCAACAAGTCGATGTCCAACACTGCTTGGCAAAGTTTCACCCCAGCTGTAACCATTTTGACCAAGATAAACATCACCCGCTCCAGCATAATGTGGACCCCAAATTGAGCTAAGATTTGTCGTGACATATGTTAAAGCGTTCCTGCGAAACTTATGGCAATTAACACAGAGTTTACCTTTGCCAAGGTTAATTTGCGAATAATCAAATCCGTTTGCAAGCGTATCGGCTGATGTAGGCGCTTCTCTTAACTCCATTGAGTGCGGATCATGGCAGGTTTGACAGACTATCTTCGTGTGAGTGATACGGCTGTAACCCGAGGAAGCCCTATTATCAAATGGTTCATTTTTAACAAAACTCACAAAACCAGCTCCATCATGACAACGAACGCAAGTGTTAAGATCATAATTCTGAATTGGCTGCGCTCCAGCAGCGGTGTTTCTGAAACTATTTGACCAAACCGACTCAGCATGACCTGAGTATTCCCACTGTACATAGCGGTTATGTCTCCATGGCTCATTATGGCATTGAGCACAAACTTCAGGATTCATCGTCTTCGGTTGTGTTCCGGCTCCGAAGTGAGATGGGTTCTTCGGACCATGGCAGTTCTCACAACCAATAGTTGCAAGCAAACTTAATCCTTTCTTGTCAGTCGTCAAAAGCGAGTCAAAAAGCCCAGCTCTTGGCGGCTTCCATTGGTTCCAGTCAAACCCAAGTTGCGCTGCGACATCGTCAAACCCACCATTGTTCGCCATAGTGTTATAACCTGTTGTGTGGCATCTCCAACAATTCGGTCCCCAATACGAGGCAACTTGCCCATTCATACCACGCTCAAACATCGTTGCATGTCGAGAAGAACTCCACTTTGAATAAACATCCGGGGTTGCGTTCTTATGACAAGTTGCACAGTTAAGAGTTTGACTACCTATGTCCTTCCAATCAACGCCGGTGTAATTTGCAGCAATAATTGTAATCGTGGTGTCGTCAGCGCCATTTACAACCAATTTAACTTGGTATGTTCCAGCGACATCGGGAGTAAATGAAACCAACTGAGCACTTGTGCTGCTCAAAGCCGCATTTGAGTTCGTTGGTTTACTCACAATTGACCATTCATAGCTTGTGGCAGGCTTAAAAGTAGTATCACCCGAAACATCATAACCCACAAGCCACACAACTGTACCAGTTCCAACAACTGATAAACTGGAAGATATACTATCAAGGTTCGCAATCCCCATTCCCTCTAATTCATGTGGGGACATCCCTTTAATTTTGATGTAAGCCTTTTGAGCTGAAAGGGGTAGAGCTAAGATAAGCAAAAAAATCATTAAAGTTGTCACTCTTAACTTCATTTTGCCATCCATATTTTATTTTTTGTACACAAAAAATAAAAAAGCAATTTCCATGCCAATTCCCAAAAACTTAAAATTTTTTTAATTTTTATGATCATATGTGCTAAAATGCTACAGCTTGTAAAAAGTTGGGCGTCGCTTTATTCGACAAATTTAGTGGTTAGCTATTTTCGCTTTTTCCCCTATTTTCTGGAGCATTTTATCTTTCCATTCTAAAAAGTCCCCCTGAATTATATGGCTTCTTGCCTCCCTGACAAGCCATAAATAGAAGGCGAGATTATGAATAGAAGCAAGTTGAAGGGCGAGAATTTCATCTGCATTGAAAAGATGACGGAGATATGCCCGTGTAAAACTTCTACAAGTATAGCAATCGCAATCCTTGTCAACAGGTGTAAAGTCTTCCTTATAAATTGCATTTTTTATGCTAAATTTACCCTCCCTGGTATATAATGTTGCATTTCTGCCATTTCTCGTCGGTATAACGCAATCAAACATGTCAATTCCACGGGAGATCGCCTCCAAAATATTTTCAGGAGTGCCCACCCCCATAAGATATCTTGGTTTATCAACTGGGAGAAGTGAAGCGGTAAATTCAGCTATTTGATACATCGTTTCAATTGGCTCACCAACTGCTAATCCTCCAATCGCATAGCCATCTAAATCAAGCTTTACAAGTTCCTCAACGCTTTTAGCCCTTATCTCTGGATAAATACTTCCTTGAACGATTCCAAAAATTGCCTGCGTATGACCATACAAAGGCTTCGTATTGTCAAATCTTTCGCGAGATCTTTTAGCCCACTCAATAGTTAATTGATTTGATTTAAAGGCATAATCATAATCACAAGGATAAGGTGTGCATTCATCAAGGCACATCATAATATCTGAACCAAGTATTCGCTGAATGTCAATAATACTTTCAGGTGTGAAAAAATGATATGAACCATCGATGTGTGATTGAAACTTTACACCCTCTTTTGAGATTTTTCTAAACTGAGCCAAACTAAAAATCTGAAACCCCCCACTGTCTGTTAGAATACCTCTTTCCCAACCTATAAACTTGTGCAATCCACCTGCTTTAAAAATCACATCCGTCCCAGGTCTTAAATAAAGATGATATGTGTTTCCAAGAATTATTTGCGCTCCTATTTCAACAAGTTCCCTCTGCTCAACTGCCTTGACGGTCCCCTGTGTTCCAACTGGCATAAAAACTGGGGTTTCAATAACACCATGGTCAGTATAAATAAGTCCAGCGCGAGCTGAAGTTTTAGAATCAAGCGCCACAAGTTCAAATTTAAACACAGGACATTTTAAATCTAATTTTTACACTTCCTCTTCAGCAGTTTGATGTAGTTCACTTGCTACCTCTTCCTCGTCAAGGTCGACAACCACATCTTTCATCAGATCATTTATCAACCAATTTGCTATCATATATCCAACCGCGAGGCCAATTCCAAGTGCGGTTAATCCAGCAAGAACGATTTTAACTTCCTTTTTCATTTCACTCTCCGTAATTTTGTTTTAAAAATTTCTTTCAGTTGTTATAATTTCGCAAATTTTCCCATCAACTATTTTTATAATCCTATTTGCCATCTCGGCAAGTTTTTCATTATGCGTCGCAATTATAAAAGTTTGCTTGTATTTTCTATTTAACTCAAACATTAAATTATGGAGTATTTCCGCATTTTCACTATCAAGATTTCCCGACGGCTCATCAGCAAGAATTAATTCAGGTGAATTCATCAAAGCTCTCGCAACCGCCACTCTTTGTTGTTCTCCACCCGAAAGCTCCGACGGTTTGTGATGTGCCCTATCCGCAAGTCCAACCTCCTTAAGAAGTTCGTACGCCTTATCCTTAACTTCATCAAAGCTTTTTCCCGCTATCATCGCGGGCATCGCAACATTTTCAATAGCCGTGAATTCAGGTAAAAGATGATGAAATTGAAACACAAAGCCAATTTTTTTATTTCTGAACTTGGCAAGTTCGACATCCGACATTTTAAACACATCAATCCCATCAATATAAACTTTTCCCTCGCTCGGTCTATCAAGGGCGCCGATAATGTGAAGAAGTGTACTCTTACCAGCGCCGGACGCCCCAACTATCGCTATCATCTCACCTCTTCTAACTTCAAAGCTTATTCCTTTTAAAACATGTAGTTTAACACTTTTCCCAAGCCAAAAAATTTTGTGTATATTCTCTGCCCTTAAAATTATCTCGCTCAAATCCCGTCCTTCTAAATTATTATTTCGCAGCAAAAATTTCGCTTAAATCGCACTTCATTATGTTTTCAACAATCCTTTGAGCAAATTCACTTGTTTTTACTTCAGTGGCTCCTTCCATCTGTCGCGCAAAGTCATATGTCACATACTTTTGCTTTATCGTCTCTTGCATCCCATACTCAATCAATTTAGCTGCCTCCTTCCAACCGATATATTCAAACATCATAACACCCGAAAGAATAACCGAACCTGGGTTAACCTTATCAAGCCCAGCATATTTCGGAGCAGTACCATGGGTTGCTTCAAAAACAGCATAGAAATCACTGATATTTCCACCCGGTGCAATCCCAAGCCCTCCAACAAGTGCAGCTGCAGCATCGGATAGATAATCGCCATTAAGATTTGGCGTCGCTATAACATCATATTCAGCGGGTCTTGTGATTAACTGCTGGAACATATTATCGGCTATTCTATCTTTGATGACAATTTTGCTATCCGGTTGCTTACCACCATAATCTTTGTTGAGCTCCTCCTCGGTTATGACATATTCTCTAAACTCTTCAAGCGCAACCTGATATCCCCATTCGCGAAAAGCTCCTTCTGTAAACTTCATTATATTCCCCTTATGAACAAGCGTGACGCTTTTGCGACCATTTTCAATTGCATATTTAATCGCCTTGCGAACAAGTCGCTTCGAGCCAAATTCCGACATCGGCTTAACACCAATTCCAGAATCTCTTCTAACCTTAATCCCATATTCTTTCTCAAGTATATCGATCATCTTCAACGCCTCCGGTGAACCCATCTTCCATTCAATTCCCGCATAAACATCTTCAGTATTTTCTCTGAAAATAACAACATCAACATCTTGCGGTCTTTTCATCGGGCTTGGAACACCTTCGTAATACTTAACGGGCCTAACGCATGCGTAAAGATCGAGAACTTGTCTCAATGTGACATTTAAGCTCCTTATCCCACCGCCAACCGGGGTTGTAAGTGGTCCTTTTATGGCAATTATATGTTCTTTAATTGCTTCAAGCGTATCGTCTGGAAGCCATACTTCACGACCATAAACCTTGTTGGCTTTTTCACCGGCGTAAATTTCAAACCATACAACTTTTCTCTTTCCATCATACGCCTTTTCAACAGCGGCATCGAATACCATTCTTGCTGCCCTCCATATGTCAGGTCCCGTTCCATCACCCTCAATGAATGGAATTATTGGATTGTCAGGAACATTTAGTTTGCCGTCTTTGACCGTTATTTTTTCACCTTCTGAAGGTGGAACTAATTTTTCATACGCCATATTTCATTACCTCCCGCTAAATTATTTGTGTTTTAGGTTCGTTTATTTTTTGCCTTATTAAATTTGCATATTTTTTAAGTTCCTCATCCGTGTATTTCTTAACGACAGGTTTAAACTTCAACCCATCGTTTGAATATCGAGGGATCACATGAAAATGCACATGAAAAATCCTTTGACCCGCGACAAATCCATTGTTTGAAAGAATGTTAAAACCTCCCGGCTTCGGCTCGATCGAACTCATAATTGCCCCAGCAACAATTTTTACCGCGCTCAAAAGATATGAATAAAGTTCCTCCGGCAAAGACAAAAAGTCATCGTAATGTTTCTTCGGGATCACAAGCGCATGCCCAAAGTTGACAGGATTAATATCAAGAATTGAAATGATATGCTCGTTCTCATAAAGAATCTCTGCTTTCTCCGAACCTTCAATAATTTTACAAAATACACAATTTTCTTGAAGCTTCGTTCCCATGAGTCTTTGCGAAAGTAATATGATAAAATTTTTTATCACGATTTAAATTTAATCAAACAGCGAATAAATAACAATTTTGTTTTTGGGACCTACTTAAGTTAAATTTTACAAAAACTTCGCTTGATGAAGCAGCCAAGGGTTAGCGTAATCATACTCAACTGGAACACAAAACACTTCCTTGAAAAATTCCTACCTTCCGTCGTTCAAACAAATTATCAAAATTTAGAGATCATCGTTGCGGACAACGGCTCAACCGATGGAAGTGCTGATTTCGTAAGAGAAAATTTTAAATCTGTAAAACTTATCACCTTCGATAAAAACTATGGCTTCTGCGGAGGTTACAATAGAGCGATCGAATTCGCCAGCGGTGATTATATCGTTTTACTTAATTCAGATGTTGAAGTTACCCCTGAATGGCTTAATCCAATTATAAATTTTATGGAAGAAAACAAAGATGTCTTTGCTTGTCAGCCAAAGATTTTATCTTATTTTGAGAGGAACAAATTTGAATATGCCGGTGCATGCGGTGGCTTCATTGATAAATTTGGATACCCATTTTGCCGTGGCAGAATTTTTTTCTACACAGAGGAAGATATGGGGCAATATGATGAAATAAAACAAGTCTTTTGGGCAACGGGAGCATGTATGGTAATTCGAAGAAATTTACTCCATGAAATTGGCTTCCTCGATGAAGATTTTTTCGCACATATGGAAGAAATAGACCTATGCTGGAGAGCAAACCTTCATGGATATAAAATATTTTGTATCCCGCAAAGCAAGGTTTATCATGTCGGCGGTGGAACTCTCCCAAAAGCAAATCCAAGAAAAACATTTTTAAACCACAGAAACAGCCTGATAATGCTTGAAAAAAACTTAACATTTCCAGATGCGCTTTTAATAATTCCGATAAGATTGTTCCTTGACATCATCTCAGCAATTGTTTATCTTCTCAAAGGAAGCGTTGGGGATTTTTTCGCAGTGCTTAAAGCTCATTTTATTTTCTTGATCGCTCAACCGAAGTGGATAATAAAGAGAATTAGAAACCGAAAAAAGATTAAGAAGAAAAAAATAAACAACAATCTGATTTTTAAAAAAAGCATAGTAATTGAATATTTCATTCTTGGCAAAAAGAAATTCTCTGAATTGAAATTTTAAAAATAGATTCCCCCAAGAATCGTTCTCTTATTTGCACCTGTTACCGAAGTTATGTTCACTGGATTCCCAGCCACTGCCTCATTTGCAAAAACGGCAAAGCAAATCGCCTCCTTCGCCTCAGAAGAAATCCCAAACTCGTCGGTCAATCTGACTGGAACTTGGAAATATTTCTCAAGTGATTTAATCATAAATTTGTTCTTTGCCCCACCACCGCTCACAATTATTTCATCTATTTGCGTATATGGTTTGATGAATGTTTTATAATTTTCAAATATCGCATAAACTGTAAATTCAGTCGCTGTTGCTACTATGTCCTCTGCGGGGAGTGATAATTCTTTACCCCATTTTAGGATTTGATTTACAAATGCGGAGCCAAATTCTTCTCTACCCGTTGATTTCGGCGGTTTTTTCGTAATAAAAGGATGCTCCATCATCTTTCCAAGCAAATCTTCCGAAACTTTCCCGCTTTGCGCGATCTTTCCATCCTCGTCATAATCTTGATTAAAAAATATCTTAACAAGCGCATCGATAACCATATTTCCCGGTCCTGTATCAAAAGCAATCACATCCTCAACATCACAACCTTTTTTCAAAACTGTAAAGTTTGCAATTCCACCAATGTTAAGCACCAACCTATTTAAACTATCCGATGTGAAAATAATATAATCAAAGTAAGGAACAAGCGGGGCTCCTTCCCCACACAAAGCCATATCACCAACCCTGAAATTGCCAACCGTTGGAATACCCGTCAATTTTGCGATAACCCCAGGATCACCGATTTGAAGCGTCCCTTTAACTTTATAGCCAGATATTTCAACCTCACCAGGCAAATGCTGAATTGTTTGACCATGCGAACCGATTAAATCAACATCCGAAACACTAATGCCAAGCTCATCAAGCGTTTTAAAAATTGAGTCGGCATAAATTTGGGCAAGCAGAAAGTTTAATCTACAAATTTCATCAACCTTGCTCGTTTCAGGTTGTGAATTCTTTAAAATTAATTTTTTTAGTCCCTCATCAAATGGAAATGTTTTCCACCCAATAGTTTTAACTTTTGTCTGTCTACCAGCGTTTAAAACTTCAACAACTGCAACATCAACCCCATCTGCAGATGTCCCCGACATTAAACCGACAACTATTTTAGGATTTTTTTCTCTTAACTTTATCAACTTTTCGATCACACTTATATGATTAAATTTGTTTAATATTCAACGAACTCAACTTTAACTTTATTAGGTATCAAGCCTCTCTCAAAACCCAAATCGAGAAACAGTTGCACAGCCTTCCTGCCATCCTCACCATAATCAAGGGTCAACTCATTTACATACATGCCGACGAATTTATCAGCGAGATTATCGTCCATTCCTCTGGCAAATTGTAAAGCATATTTAAGGGCTTCATATCTATTTTCAAGTGCATACTTTACACTCTCATACAAATATCTCGAAACTTTTTTCATCAATTGAATTCCAAGCTCTTTCTTTATTGCGTTCCCGCCTAAAGGAAGTGGCAATCCTGTTTGATCATACCACCATTCCCCAAAGTCAATTAGCTTAACAAGTCCAGAGTTCGAATAAGTCAATTGTCCCTCATGAATTAAAAGTCCAGCGTCGATCTCATCATTTAAAACTGCATCGATAATTTTATCAAACTGAATTACTTTATACTTTACATTAGGCTCAAAAATTTTCAGAATCAAAAAAGCGCTCGTCAAAGTCCCTGGAACCCCAATCGTAAGATCTTTCAAGTCGGACGGAGAAAATTTTTTCTTAGCCACCAGAATTGGACCATATCCAATTCCCATACTTGCACCACATGGCATCAGCATATATTTGTCCGACACATAAGCATATGCATGAAAAGAAATTGCAGTGACATCATAAACACCCTCAAAGGCTTTTCTATTTAAGGTTTCTATATCGCTTAAAATGTTGACAAATTTTAGATCGCCTGTGTCTATTTTATTATTTACAAGAGCGTAAAACATAAAAGCATCGTCTGAATCAGGGCTGTGCGCAACGGTTATTTCCTTCATTCGGTAAAATCTTTACTTTTAAATTAACTCATACTTTTGCAGATGGGCAGAGCTTGTTAATTTTACATATTGAACATTTAGGCTTCCTTGCCTCGCAAACATATCTACCATGCTCCCCAATTAGATGTGAAAAAAGCGTCCATTTACCCTTTGGAACGATCTCCATCAACTCAAACTCAATCTTATCTGGATTACTACTTTTAACAAGCCCAAGCCTAGCAGTTACCCTTTTAAGATGCGTATCAACGATAATTCCATCTTTCCCAAACGCATTTGCAAGGACTGCGTTTGCTGTTTTCCTGCCCACGCCTGGGAGCTCGACAAGTTCCTCAAGTGTATCTGGAACTTGCCCATTATATTTTTCAACTAAAACTTGACAACAGTTTTTAATGGCTTTTGCTTTGTTTTTGTAAAATCCAGTTGGTCTTATCTCCTGCTCAAGCACTTTCAAATCAGCGTTCGCATAATCTTGGGCAGTTTGATATTTTTTAAAGAGATACTCTGTTACCTTATTAACCCTCTCATCGGTGCACTGCGCTGCAAGTATTGTCGCAACAAGAAGCTCAAGCGGATTTGAGAAGTTTAGATGGGTTTTCGCATTAGGATAAAGCTTCTTTAACACATTTATAATTTTGCTAACCCTTTTCTTCTTTTCCTGCAGTGTTTCTTTGGCGAATGGAGATTTTTTTGACATATCTCAGCCTCTAATTGTTTTTAATGTTCATCCTTTAATGCCTCAATCTTTGCATTTTTCATCAACTTAGGATTGAACCTTTCATCATTAATCAGCAACGATTCGACAACCTTGCCTTTAACCAAATGCTCATCTATAATTTTCTCTATATCTTTTTCGCTCACATTACCATACCATATTGCCTCTGGATAGATCACAATGCTTATACCATATTCGCACGCATCAAGGCAACCTGCTGAATTAACTCGAACGATTTTATTTAATCCAAGTTCGGCAATTCTCTTTTTAAATTTATCTCTCAACTCTTCCGAGCCTTTCTGACCGCAAGAACCTTTTGGATGCTCAGGTGGTCGAGTATTTGTGCAGATGAAAATATGTTTTTTAAATCTCACTTTGATTTAAGTTTTATTTTTAATCCTTCTTCAAATCAATTAACAAAACCACATCACCCGATGCAGTGCCTTTACTTGCCAGTGTTTCATCGTTACTATATTCAAATCCACGAGTTAAATTAAAAAGCACAAAGTCATCTACATTCCTTTCACCGTGATAAATCTCATCAACAAACTTTTTGACGATCTCTTTGATCATAACTTCATCATCAACCTCATACCTGTAAATTTCGCCTGAGAAGCCTTTTCCAACTGCAAGAGTTATCCTTGCCATTTCACCAATAAGATGTTGTGATTTTAACATCTCCATAAACTTTGACTGCACATGCAAGCCTTTCGTTTTCGGATAAGCCTTTCCTCTCCGCTAGTCTCATTTCCTCAAAATCTGGGCTTGACAAATTCTCCATTCCATTGAGCACTAAAACACGACAATGTCCACAAGTTCTATCACCATTACAAGATTCGGCAATTGGGATTGAATTTTCTCTTGCCACATCAAAAATTGTTTTACCTTCTTCACACTCTACTTCAATTCCAAGCCCATAAAAATTTATTAAGGGCATAAACTTTGCTGATTTTTTAACCAATTTACTCAAAAAGAAAAAATAATCAAAGACTTTTCTTCACTGCGGTGATCGCAACATAACCCATCCACTTATCCCCACCTTGTTCAAGAAAAACACTCACCTCATGCTTGAACCTCTTAACCTCTTTAAACTCATTCTTCGAGAAGCGTCTCTCTTTCAATGAACTCTCGATGATCTTTTTAAACTCTGAATAATAACGCACGAGCTCATTGCTTATATCCTGAACGAAAGTTGGTTCTAATCCACAACTTTTGAAAATTTTTAACTTTTCCTCAAGTGTCTCAATTGCTCCACCTTCCACATGCCATGCCTCACGCACATAAGTTGGCACAGGGGATTTCTTCCAATAAAAGTCAGCCACACCAATAAACGAACCATCTTTCAAAACTCTGTAAAATTCCTTCAATATCTGAGTTTTCTTATACTGCGACAAAATCCCCTCTGATATTATCAAATCAAATGTTTTATCTTCAAAATCAAGAGTAATTGGACTCATAACTTTAACTTTTACCTTTTCTTCAAGCCCCGCCATTGCAACCTCGCTTTTCGCAGAAATAACTATGTGCGGAAGCTCATGCACCCCGTAAACACTGCATTTAAAATTTTTCGCAATGTAAGTGAGACTGTCTCGCAAATTTACACTTGCAACCAGAACATTCATTCCCTCTTTGATTTCAAGCTTTGAACAAATGAATTTTGTTGAGCTTGTCCCCCCAAGCGTCGGTATCTTGATTTGTTTTTCAGATTTCATTTTGAAGGTGAGCTTCAGGTTTTCATATAACTTTCAGATTTGCATATTTCAGAAGGAGTAATTTTCGACCATACTCTTTAAAATCAACCATCACACGAATACCATCACCACTCCCTGATATATCTACCACAACCCCAAGTCCAAAAACTTCATGCTTGACAAGTGAACCTACACCAATATTTTTTGGTTGAAACATAGGGCTTGAAATTTTAACTTCGCGAACTCTTTCCTTTTTATCCTCCCTTGAACTATAATAAGAAACAAGCTCAGGTGGAATTTCATCAAGAAACCTTGACCTTTTTTGAACAAAAACATTTCCAGCCCTCATTCTCTCCTTGGCATAGGAAAGGTAAAGTTTCCTCATCGCACGCGTCATTCCAACATAGAAAAGGCGTCGCTCTTCTTCAAGCTCTTTTAAATTATAAATAGAACTTGCAATTGGGAAAAGTCCCTCTTCAAGCCCCGTAATAAATACGACTGGAAATTCAAGCCCCTTTGCACTGTGCAATGTCATTAAAGTTATCGCATCTCTTTTATTCTCCCATGTATCAATCTCAGCTATTAAAGAAACTTGCTCAAGAAATTTTTCAAGTCCGCCATCCTCGGGGTTCTCATTGGAAAATTCAGTTATAGCTGATAAAAGTTCTTCTATATTTTCAATCCTTTGCTGTGCTTCTGGCGTGCCCTCCTGCTTATAAAACCTTATGAGCCCAAGGTCATCAACGAGCGCACGAGCAAGCTCCCCAGCGCTTATCTTATCCTTCAGATCAATATATTTTTGAATCAAAGTACAAAAATTAAAAATGTTTTTCCGCGCCTTTTCAGTCAATCCTGGAATCGTATGTGACCTGCACATAGCTTCAAACAGCGACAAACCCTTAACATTTGCAAATGCTTTCACACGCTCTATCGTAACATCACCTATGCCACGATTTGGGAAATTAACTATCCTAAGCAAGCTTTCATCATCTCTTGGATTAACTATAAGCCTAAAATAGGCGAGCAAATCTTTAATCTCTTTTCGCTTGTAGAAAGCAACGCTACCAACGATTGTATAAGGAAATCCTTGGCGACGGAGTTCGTCTTCAAATAATCTTGATTGCGCATTTGTTCTGTAAAGAATTACAAAATCGCGAAGGTTATATTTGTTCCTGCGAATTTCCTCTTTGATGAAATGAACGACTTTTTCTGCTTCATCTCTGTCATTTCTACATTCAAGCACAACGATTGGTTCGCCTTCGCTATTCTCAGTCCATAGGTTTTTAAATATCTGTTCGGTGTTGTTTTTTATAACCGAATCAGCGGCACGAAGAATTTTTTTTGTTGAGCGATAATTTTGTTCAAGTTTAAAAATCTTACAATCGGGGAAATCATTTTTAAAATCAAGCATATTTCTTATCTCAGCCCCACGCCATGAATATATGCTTTGCGCATCATCCCCAATCACACAAAGGTTTCTATGCTTTGCCGAAAGCATTCGCAACAAAATATATTGAACACGATTCGTATCTTGATATTCATCAACGAGTATATACTTAAACTTCGTTTGATATTTCTCAAGTACATCTGGATACCTCTCGAAAAGCTCAACTGATTTGATAAGAAGGTCATCAAAATCCATTGCGTTCCTCTGGAAAAGGGCGGATTGATAAGCCTTATAAATCTGTGCAATTTTAACATCAAACGAATTTTCAGCAAGTGCGGAGAATACCTCCGGGCTGACAAAAGCATTTTTTATATTGCTTATTTTCGCCTGAGCAAGAGATGGATTTATCGTATCCTCAGGAAAGTTGAGTTCTTTAATTATACTTTTTATCAAACTTAAACTATCATCTTGATCATAAATCGTAAAACTCCTCGTATAGCCAAGCCTTTCAGCTTCCTGTCTTAAAATCTTCGCAAATACAGAATGAAAAGTTCCCATCACAACATTCTTAGCGATATCCCCAACAAGTTGAACGGCGCGTTCCTTCATTTCGTTAGCTGCCTTATTCGTAAAGGTGAGAGCAAGTATCTCCCATGGTCTAACGCCAAGCGATAAAAGATATGCAATTTTATAGGTTAAAACTCTCGTTTTCCCGCTTCCAGGTCCAGCAAGTATCAAGATAGGTCCATCTATACATTTTACAGCTTCCCTTTGCGCCTTGTTAAGATCTTTCAAAAAATCCCTCATTTTAAAAATTTTCATTACTTCAAAAATTCTCTCACTTCTTTTGCAATACCTTCAGGATCAAGCCCATATTTCTCATAAAGCTCTTTCGGACTGCCCGATTCGCCAAATTTCTTTATTCCAATCCTTTTGACTTTAACTGGATAATTCTCCGCCAAAACCTCCATCACAGCTGAACCAAGCCCACCAACAATATTGTGATCTTCAACGGTGACTATTTTCCCAGTTTCAACTGCACACTTTATTATAAGCTCTTCATCTATTGGTTTAATTGTGTGTATATTCACAACGCGTGCGCTTATCCCATCCTTTTCAAGTTTTTCCCCAGCAAGCAAAGAGTTAAACACAACTCCACCAGTTGCAAAAATGGTCACATCTTTCCCATCTTTTAAAATTACTCCCTTCCCAAATTGAAATTTGTAATCAGGTGGATTGACATCTTCAAGTGGTTGCCTTGTTAATCGTAAAAACACAGGTCCTTGATGCAGAGCGATATATTCAACAGCTTGCTTTGTTTCAATATCATCACACGGCTGAATGACCGAAAAATTCGGTAACGCTCTCATAAGTGCGATATCCTCAAGTCCCATTTGACTGTAACCATCTTCCCCAATTCCAATCCCAGCGTGAGTACCAACAAGTTTGACATTTGCATTCGTATAAGCAACCGACATTCTTATCGTTTCATATCTGCCTATCAAAAAACATGCGAAACTACATGCGAATGGAATTTTACCAGCTAAGGCAAGCCCAGCAGCCGTCCCTATCATATTTTGTTCCGCAATTCCCATTTCGAAGAATCTATCTGGAAACTTCTTCGCAAACTTTATTGACATTGTTGATTTTGAAAGGTCAGCATCAAGGACAACTATATCACGAATTTTTTCTCCAAGTTCCTCAAGTGCTTCTCCGAATGAAACACGCGTTGCTTTAGCTGGCATTATTTTACCTCCGCCTTTTGTGATAAAAGTTCGTTAAGCTCTTCCTCGAGTTCCTTCAAAGCGAGTTTTGTCTCCTCGTCATTTGGCGCTTTACCATGCCACTCATGATTATCTTCCATAAATGAAACACCCTTACCTTTAACTGTGTGCGCAATTATGAAAGTTGGTTTTCCCTTTACGAGTTCAGCTTCATCAAGGGCAGATAAAATTTGTTCAAAATCATGTCCGTCGATTTCAATCACATTCCAATTAAAAGCCCTCAATTTATCCGCAAGTGGTTCAATGTTCATAACATCCTTAACATAACCATCAATTTGACCTTTGTTGTAATCGACAATCGCACAAAGATTATCAAGCTTAAATTTCGGTGCAGACATTATCGCCTCCCACACTTGACCTTCTTGCATCTCCCCATCGCCGAGCAAACAATAAACGCGATATTTTTTGCCATCAATTTTTCCTGCAAGAGCTATCCCTTGAGCAATTGATAAACCCTGCCCCAAAGAACCAGTTGACGCTTCAACATAAGGTAAATCAAGTCGCGATGGATGCCCCTGTAATCGCGAATTTATTTTTCTTAAAGTAAAAAGTTCTTCATAAGGTATAACCCCTCTATGTGCTAAAACCGCATAAAGAGCAGGAACGCCATGACCTTTGGATAATATGAATCGATCCCTGTCTGGTGAAAGTGCATTTTCAGGTGTCCTCTTTATTTTCTCCCAAAATAAAGCAACAAGGATTTCAACGCACGAAAGAGAACCACCAGGATGACCTGAACCAGCTTTGTTTAACATTTTTATTATGTCTATTCGTATTTTCGTCGCTATAACCTTTAGATCAATGAGTGAATTCTGCATTCATCATTCCCTATTATTTTGAATTCAAAATTCAGCACCGAAAAATATAAAAATTTTGGTTATAAAAAACAATTGCAATTTTATTAACACTTTAACCCCCAAATGCAACAATAAAAAATAAAAAATCTGCGGGCTGGGACACCCACAGATTTTTTTATCTTCTTGATTTATAAGTTGAGGTGGGCTGAGTTTGTCTTTGGTGTGAATCTGGTTTTGGAATCAAAGATTTTCTACTTAAAGTAAATCTCCCCATATCATCGATTGTCAATATCTGAACTTCAATTTCATCTCCAACTTTTAAAACATCAGAAACCTTCTCAATCCTCTTGTGATCGATCTCTGAGATATGGAGCAGTCCAATTTTACCAGGCAAAATTTCAACGAAAGCACCGAAATCAACAATTTTGCGCACAATTCCCTTATAAATTTTTCCAACTTCGGGAACCTCAGCAAGTTGTTCAACCATCTGCTTTGCTTTTTCACATGCTTCTTTACTCGGACCACTTATCCAAACCAAACCATCATTCTCAATAAAGACTTCAGCGCCGAATTCTTGTTTCATCATTTTAACATTCTTCCCAGCTGGACCGATAACCCAACCAATCATTTCAACTGGAATCCTTGTAGTCATAAGCCTGGGCGCATAGGGAGAAATCTCAGGGCGCGGTTTTGGGATTGTCTTCTCAAGTATATCAAGAATTTTCATCCTTGCCTCTCGTGCCTGCTCAAGCGCTCGTTCGAAAATTTCATAGCTTATACCACTTATCTTTATATCCATTTGAAATGCTGTTATCCCATCACGAGTTCCAGCAACTTTGAAATCCATATCCCCAAGCTTATCCTCATTGCCGAGTATATCCGTTAAAATTGCAACCTCATCGCCCTCCTTAACTAAACCCATTGCAATTCCAGCAACATGCTTTTTAAGCGGGATCCCACCATCCATCAAGGCAAGTGTTCCAGAACAAACGGTCGCCATTGAAGATGAACCGTTCGACTCAAGTATATCAGAAACAACCCTTATGGTGTAAGGGAATTCTTCCTCAGACGGTATCAAATTCTTTAAAGCCCTTTCAGCAAGATTCCCATGGCCAATTTCCCTTCTACTTGGACCGCGAAACGGAGCTACCTCACCCACTGAAAACGGTGGGAAGTTATAATGAAGCATAAATCTTTTTGTATACTCAGGCAATAATGTATCGATTAACTGTTCATCCATTTTTGTCCCAAGCGTAACGGTCGCAAGCGATTGTGTTTCACCCCTTGTGAATAATGCTGAACCATGAGTCCTCGGCAGAACTCCAACTTCTGCAGTTATTGGCCTTATGTCATTTAAACCTCGCCCGTCGATTCGCCTACCTTCACGCAAAACCATATACCTCATATCAACTCGCTCAATTTCCTCAATAACTTGCTTTACCCAGAACTCGAAACTTGGATAAAGCGCTATCAATGGTATAGTATTCCCAGACTCATCCTGAACCATCTCGGATGAATATCTCTGCTTTAAAGATTCTATCGTCTCCTTTACAATTGTTTCCATCCTTTCCGCCCGTTCAAGCTTCTTTAAAGGTGTTCTGTTAAGTTCTTTTATCTTCGCCTCAGCTATCTCTTTAACATCGTTTATGATTCTCTCTGGTATTTCCTCCTTTACTACTTCCCTCTTTGGCTTACCAACTTCCTTGGCAATCTCAATTTGAACCTCGCAAATCTTCTTTATGTATTCGTGCGCAAATTTTATCGCCTCAACCATATCTTTCTCTGATATCTCTTTCGCTTCACCTTCAACCATCACAATTGAATCAATTGTTCCAGCCACAACAAGATCAATATCGCTTTTCTCAAGCTGTGGGATTGTTGGATTTATAACAAACTGCCCGTCAATTCGTCCAACTCTAACCTCAGCAATTGGTCCATTCCATGGAATATCAGAGATCATCAAAGCAGCTGAACTTGCAATTCCTCCAATAATATCTGGATCATTTTCAAGGTCAAAAGAAAAAACCGTCACCGTCACTTGAGTTTCACTTCTGAATTCCTTTGGGAATAGGGGTCTTAAAGCCCTGTCAATCAATCTTGCCGATAAAATTTCTTTCTCCGTCGGTTTTCCCTCTCTCTTTTCAAATCCACCGGGAATTTTTCCTGCTGCAGATGTCTTTTCCCTATACTCAACCGAAAGGGGCATAAAATCAATATCTTTCTTTTGCTCCTCCGATGCAACTGCAGTAGCTAAAACCATAGTATCCGCGTATCTTACCATCACGGCGCCATCAGCTTGCTTCGCATATTTTCCTATCTCAAATGAGAGAATGCGTCCACCAATTTCAATTTCTTTCTTTAAATAACTCATAATCTCGCCACCATCCTTTGATTTCTTTTATTTTCTTAAATTAAGTTCCTCAAGAATTTGCTTATACCTTTCATAGTTTGTTCTTTCAAGATACCTTAACAAGCGTCTTCTCTTACCTATCATTTTAATCAAGCCCATCCTCGAATGCTTATCCTTCGGATGCTTTTCAAAATGTTCAGCAAGCTGATTGATCCTAGCTGTAAGAATCGCAATTTGAACTTCTGGGGAACCAGTGTCCTTTTCATGTTTACCATACTTCCTGACAAGTTCTCTTTTCTGTTCGCTTGTCAATGGCATATCTCCTTTTTATTTTTGTTTTTCAAAGTTAAATCAGAATATCACTGAAAACTCCTTTTCAATTAATTTAACTGCGTCCTTTTTGTCTCTCTCAATTTGCTCAACCAATTCCCTTGGAGTCGGGAATTTCATTTCATCCCTCAGCCTGTCTATAAACTCAACTTTTATATGTTTGAAATAAATCTCCTCATCAAAGTCAAATATATTTACCTCTGCAACTCTTTCGCTATCTAACTCAAAAGTCGGTCTGTAACCTATATTCATAAGCCCAAAATAATGTTTTCTATCTATCGTAACTCTTACAACATAAACTCCATTTTTCGGCATAAGCTTTCTTAACGATATCGGCTCAATGTTCGCTGTAGGGATGCCGAGTTCTTTGCCACGACCACTTCCTTTGACGACAACT
Source organism: Candidatus Kryptonium thompsonii (assembly GCF_001535985.1). Classification (NCBI taxonomy): domain Bacteria; kingdom Pseudomonadati; phylum Candidatus Kryptoniota; genus Candidatus Kryptonium; species Candidatus Kryptonium thompsonii. The sequence goes on from NZ_CZVS01000007.1 coordinate 21,479, forward strand.
CCATTTATAAAATAATACCGCCCAAGCAACTTAGATGCAAGTCTAACGTTCCCTTCGTTCAAAATTGACCTTATTTTCGAACTGCTAACTGGATTATTTTCAACAAGAAGCTGTGGAATTAACTCAACCTCAAACCCATACTTTTCCCCAAACCCTTTAAGCTTTTCAGGATTACCTTCCCTATTTTTACCAAAAGCGTGATTATATCCAACAATGACTTTCCTCAATCCTATCCTCCCAAGCATTATTTCTTTGCAGAACTCTTCAGCAGTTATATTTGAGAATTCAGGCGTAAAATTTACAACAAAAATAATGTCAAGATCATAATCACTCAAAAGCTCAATCCTTTCGTCAATCGTCGTTAAGATATAAAATTTTTCATTTGGATGTAAAACTTCTTGCGGATGCGGGTCAAATGTTACAAGAACCGTCCTCGCTCCCGTTTTAAGCTTTTCTTCTTTCATCCTTCTCAAAATTTCCTGATGGGCGATATGAACCCCATCAAATACACCGACTGTAACAATTGAATTGGGGTCCTTGACAATTTTATTTATGTTTCTCACCACCTCCATCCGTTCCTTGCGATGAAATTTTCTTAAGTTCCTCGATCGTTAAAGCATCTTCAAGTTTATACTCACCGATCCTCGTCCTGACGAGAGATTTTAAATAAGCTCCACACCCTAAACTTTCTCCAAAATCATAAACAAGACTTCTGACATAAGTTCCCTTTGAACATCTCACTCTAAAGCGAACTTCGGGAAGATTAACCTCCAAAATTTGAAAATCATAGATCTTAACTTTCCTCGGCTTCCTCTCCACAGTGATTCCCTTTCTCGCAAGACTATATAACGGTTTACCTTTATACTTCACTGCAGAATACATTGGTGGAACTTGTTCAATCTCCCCGATGAAACGCTTTACATTTTCTCTAATCACTTCCTCAGTTATACCATTAAGATTTCGTCTTTCAACTATTTCAGTCTCAGGATCATAACTAATCGTAACAGCGCCAAGCTCCATAACACCTTCATATTCTTTATCAAGTTCTGCTATCTTAGACAGCTCTTTTGTTTTCTTTCCAGTTGCAACTATCAATAAACCAGTTGCAAAAGGGTCAAGAGTTCCCCCGTGGCCTGCCTTTTTTACCTTAAACCATCTTTTGATTTTATCAACAACTCTATAAGATGTCCATCCAGACGGTTTATTCACAAGAATTATTTCACCCTCCCTTATCTTCTGAGCCAACCTCGTCACTTCTATTATTCTTTTCCCTATTTTCAATTTGTTTTAAAAGAGCATTAATTCTATCCACATGCTCAAGCGTATCATCAAGATAAAATTCTATTTCAGGAACAAATCTTAATCTTAACCTCGACCCAAGCCGTTGTCTTATGTTTTTCTTAAAAGATTCAATCTTCCTTATCGTGTTTTGTTGGATCACCTTATCCCCGTAAATGCTTATATAAATTTTTGCATACCTTAAATCGGGACTCATCCTCACATTCGTAACCGTCCAGAATCCAACGCTTTCATGTTCAAGAATCTTGGAAATTATATCAGATATCTCCTCCTTGATAAGTGAAGCAACCCTCTCTGCTCTTATGCTGTTCATTCTCAAACCTCATTTTAAGTTCAGAAATCTACGACCCTTTCACCTCTTCAAGTTTTCTTTTGATCTCAAGTATATTATAAGCTTCTATTACATCGCCAACTTTTATATCGTTATAATTTTCAAGCGCAACACCGCACTCAAGCCCTGCTTCAACTTCCTTTACATCATCTTTAAATCTTTTAAGCGAAGCAATTTTACCATCATAAATCACAATTCCATTTCTTATAAGTCGGGCACGGGCGCTTCTTAAAATTTTACCTTCGGTTACAAAACAACCTGCAACCGTCCCAACTTTTGAAATCTTGAACACCTCTCTAACCTCTGCTGTGCCAAGAAATTCTTCTCGCCTTTCTGGCTCAAGCATTCCCTCAAGAGCTTTCTTAACATCCTCAATCACATTATAGATTATATTGTAAAGCCGTATTTCAACATTTTCGCTCTCTGCGAGCTTTTTAGCTCCAGATGTTGGTCTGACATTGAAACCAATTATAATCGCTCCAGACGCCTGAGCAAGCAAGACATCGGATTCGCTTATAGCTCCAACAGCCCTATGAATAATTCTAACTTTAACCTCTTCAGTTGAAAGTTTCATCAATGAGTCAGACAAAGCTTCTACAGATCCATTAACATCTGCTTTAATTATAATTGGCAACTCCTTAACTTTCCCTTCTTTAATCTGTTCAGATAACTTATTTAATGATACAGCTCTCAACTGTCTAAATGTCTGTTCCCGCTTCAACTGAGCTCTTCTATTTGCAATTTCTCTTGCTCTCTTCTCATCTTCAACCACTATAAATGAATCACCTGCTTCAGGCAATTGATCAAACCCTATAACTTGGACAGGTGTTGATGGTTTAGCTATCTCAACTCTATTCCCTCTTTCGTCAAACATAGCTCTTACCCTTCCAAATGTAGTTCCAGCAACAAAGGGGTCACCGATTTTCAAAGTTCCAGTTTGAACAAGAACAGTTCCAACGGGACCACGTCCTTTATCAAGTTTTGATTCAATTACCACACCACGAGCTCTCTTTTTGGGATTCGCCTTAAGCTCCATTAATTCCGCCTCTAACAAAATCTTCTCAAGAAGCAAATCTACATTCTTCCCGTATTTCGCGGAGATTTCAACACACTGGTACTTACCACCCCAATCTTCAACCAAAATTCCTCTTTCGGCAAGTTGCTGTTTTATTTTATCTGGGTTTGCTCCTGGTTTATCAATCTTATTTATCGCAACAATTATAGGAACATTCGCAGCAAGGGCGTGGTTTATCGCTTCAACGGTCTGGGGCATTACAGCGTCATCTGCTGCGACAACGAGAACAACGATATCTGTAACCTGCGCACCTCGAGCCCGCATAGCAGTAAATGCTTCATGTCCTGGAGTATCGATAAATGTAATTTGTTTACCATTTGGAAGTGTTACCTGATACGCACCTATATGCTGTGTTATACCACCAGCTTCACCAGCTACTATATTGCTTTGCCTTATGTAATCAAGAAGAGTTGTTTTACCATGATCGACATGTCCCATGATAGTCACAACTGGCGGTCTCGGCTCAAGATCTTCGGGGTGATCTGGCTCCTCTTCAATTATATCTTCGAGATATTCCTCAGCCCTTTCAACTTCAAAACCGTAATCACTTGCAATTAGAGTTATCGTATCAAAATCAAGTCGCTGATTTATTGAAACAACAAGACCTAGATTAAGACACTTCTTAATTATCTCACTTGCTGAAACCCCGATGATATTTGCAAGTTCATTAACTGTGATAAATTCGGCAACTTTTATCTTCCTCTTTTCCCTTTCGATTTGCTCTACCTTTTTCTCTTCCTTCTCCTGTCTTTCCTTCTTCTTTCTCTTTTTAATTATCTCCCTTATATCTGGACCAGAATCCTCCATCTCAGCAAGCGTTTGATCAATATTACGTAAAATCTCAGCCTCATCAATTTCAATTCTACTTTTTTTCCTCTTTAACGGCTTCTTTATTTCAAAATCGTCTATTTCAACGATTTTCCTTTTCTTTTCTTCTTTTTCCTTTATTTGTTTTCTCTTTCGTGTCTCTTCTTTTATCGCCTCTACCTCAGGGGCATGGATAACATCGCTAACCGTTGTCTCTTCCTTGACTGGCTTTTCCTCTCTGAATTCCTTGCGCCTTTTACCCCTTCTTCTTTCCCTTCTTCTATCCCTTTCTCTTTCCGCTTCAAACCTCTTCCTTCTATCATCCTTCCTAAATTCCTTCCTCTCCTCTACCTTGACATAAACCATTCCTGTGGCTTTTTCAGAACCAACTGGTTCCGCCTGTTTTTCTTCGGGTTTAGCGGGTGCTTCTTTTAACTCAGCTGTTTCACCTTTGGCTTCAGCATGTTCTTCTATAACGGTTTCAGCCTGCTTTTGTGCAAGTTCTTCAACTTGCTCAACCTTATCCTTCGTTTCATCCTTTGCCTCTTTAATTTCACTTACAGCAATCTCCGCTGATTTTTCCTCCGCTGTTACAGGCTCCGAACCTTGTACTGCCACTTCCTCGGCAGGCTGGACAAATTCGGGCTTTGGCTCCTCCGCTTCGATCTTAACAACTTGTGTTGGTTCAACCTCTTTCTGTTCAGCGGGTAACTTTGTCTCAATTTCCTCAACAACGGTACGCGGTTCAACTTTCGCAGGTTTAACTTCTCTTGCTTCTTTCTCTCTTTTTCTCTTTTGACGCTCTGCTTGCTCTCGCTCGTGTTTGTAGTGTTTATTTATTATCTCAAGCATTTTATCATCAACGGGCGACATATAGCCCTTCACATCAAAACCTTGCTTTTGTAGGAAACTAACAAGTTCATCAGACGATATATTAAGCTCTTTCGCTATTTGATATATTCTCTTAGGCATGTCTTTTACGTTTATTTAAAAGTTATCTTGAAGCTTTTCTTATTATGTTTCTTAACCTTTTGATCTTTTTATCATCAACACCCGGCACCCCGGAAAGAATTGATTTTATGTTCTCATCCGAAAGCGCAAGGTAATCTCTATTTGTTTCGATTCCAGCGTCCTTAAGTCGCTGATAAATTTCCTCTCCAATTTGATCTTTCAAATCAAATAAACGAATAATTTTCTGAACATCCTTCTTCTCTCCTTCAGTTGAAAGTATTTCAATATCGTACTTTGTTAGTTCAGAAGCAAGCCGAACATTTATACCATCATCACCTATAGCAGATGCAACTTCCTCTGGGGGAACATAAGCTATCGCTTTTCTTTCCTTACTGTCAATTTCAATCCACTTTGGCTTTGCCGGCTGTAAAGCCCTTGCAACGAAAAGTGCTGGGTCATCAGTGTAAGCAATTACATCTATATTCTCATTGTTAAGTTCCTTTACTATTGAATGAATTCTCACCCCTTTCATCCCAACGCATGCACCAACTGGATCAACCCTTTCATCGGTCGATGCTACCGCAATCTTTGACTTTTTACCTGCCTCTCGCGCAACCCCCTTTATGACAACCACACCGTCATAAACTTCGGGTATTTCAAGTTCAAATAACTTGACAAGAAATTGCGGATCAGCTCTTGAAACTATGATTCTCGGGCCTCCACCCCTTCGCTCATCTTTCGGGCTCGGTGGTTTAACTTCCTTTACCAAAACTCTCAAACTTTCATTTTTTCTATATCTTTCATTTGGTATCATTTCGCTACGTGGTAAAATCATTTCATTTTTATTATGCATCAAGAGAACCAACTCCGGCTTATTATCCTTGCCCATGTAAACTTGATAAACTTCACCTATCAAAATTTCTCCTATATATGATTCATACTCCTTCATAATCGAATCCCTTTCATATTCGCTCAACCTTTGTATAAACAACTGCTTCGCTTGCGATACCAAGCGCAATCCAAAATCTTTCAATTCAACCTTCTCAACATACTTTTCCCCAAGTTCAAGTGTAGGGTCAACCTCACGTGCTTTCTCAAGCGCAATTTCCCTTGTTGGGTCCTTCACCACTTCAACTATATCCTTCAAAAGGTAAATCTCAATATCACCTCGCTCCAAATTCACAATTATATCAAACTCGGAATCCTCACCGTATTTCTTTCTGACAAGAGTCTTGAACACATCCTCAAGGATAAATGCAATTTTGTCCTTCTCAATTTTCTTCTCCTTTGCAAGCTGTGTAAATGCTTCAACTATTTCACGATTCATAATTTTAATCTTCTAATTTAATTTTACCAGACAATTTCAGTTTTGGCTTCAAGAATTTGTTCATATTTTAAAATAAGAAAATCATCATCAACTTTTAACTCAATTGCTTCCTCCCCGGCTGAAATAAGCTTGCCAAAAACCTCTCGCACTTGATTCGATGGAGCATCAACATACTTTACACGAAGAAATCTTCCAACATTTGTGAAATATTGCCTTTTAACTTTAAATGGATTTCCAACCCCGGGAGATGAAACCTCGAGTCTATAACTCCCAGGTATAGGGTCATAAAAATCAAGAGCATCGGAAATTTGCTTGCTTATCTCCTCACACTTTTTCACCGTTATTCCATCATCCGTGTCAACTAAAACCTCAACAATCAACCTCTTCCCTACTCCCTTTAAGTTAATATCGACCAAGTAGGCACCTGAATTTTCCACAATTGGCAATATTATTTCTCTAAGCCTGCTTTTAACTTCTTCAATATCCATCATAAATCAAAAAAAATAGTGGGTCTTAAGCCCACTATGGAGGTTAAGTTTTTTTAAAATATAAAAAAAACCGCCACAATTTCCAAATTAATACCTAATTTGCGCTAAATTACCCGAACTTAAAATTGCTTTATTTAAACCGAAAACTTAAAATTGAAACATATAAATTTCAAATCTCGTCTGTAAAAACAAAAATAAAATTTGAGGTAAGAATGAAAAAGTTAGCAATTTTAACGCTTCTTACATCAATATTTATCACGTCTTGGGTTTTCCCTTCTCAGCAAGATAACTATTGGCAACAGCATGTCCATTATAAGATTAAAGCCAAACTCGACCCAGATAATAACATAATTACAGGCTCAGAAACCCTAATCTATACAAATAACTCACCAGACGAGCTCGATAAGGTTTATTTTAGGCTATACTGGAACCTTTTTAAACAAAATAGTCACGGCTGGAAATATGCAGAAAAAAGAAAGATGTACACTAGACTCAAAAAAGACTATAAAGGTGTCCAATTGAAAAAGTTTTCAATTATTTCACAAGGAAACGAGATACCCCTTGACTACAAAATCGACGATACAATCCTTGAAGCAAAGCTACCCCAGGTTTTAAAATCAGGGGAAAGCATAACCTTTAAAATTGAATGGGAAGCAGAAGTGCCCCCAGGACCAGGGATGAGAACGGGCGTCAGCAACCGATGCTTTGACATCGCACAGTGGTACCCACAAATCTCGGTTTATGATAAATATGGCTGGCACAAAGACCAATATATAGGCACTGGAGAATTCCACAATGACTTTGGAGATTTTGAAGTTGAACTCGAAATCCCCAGAAGTTTTATAGTTGCATACAGTGGCGAACTTTTAAACCCTGCTGAGGTCTTACCAGATTCAGTCATTCAAAAACTTGAAGAGGCAAAAAATAATCCAGAAAAAATCTATCGCATTGCTGATTTCTCTGAGAGAAAAATAACTGATGAGGACAAAACTACTTATATAACTTGGAAATTCATCGCCAAAAATGTTCGTGATTTTGCTTTTAGCGCATACGAAAAATATATTTGGGATGCTGTGTTTTGGAAAAATGAGGAACATCCCTACGGTGGTGTTATGATCCACGCCTTATACTTTAAAGGTAACCAAGCGCATTGGAAAGATGAAGCCGTTAAATTTGGTTTGCACGCAATTAAATTCTTCAGCGAAAACTTCGGTCTCTATGTTTACCCAAACGCATTCATCATGTCAAGCTATGCCGTTGGTGGTGGGATGGAATATCCTGGGATCGTTTTCATTGGCTATAACATAACAAATTCACCTTATAGAGGGTTATTTGGGGTCATAGTTCATGAGCTTGGGCATCAATGGTATCCAATGATGATAAGCAACAACGAAACTGAATTTGCATTTATGGACGAAGGATTTAATACATTCATAACTACGCTTGCATTTGAAGCATATTACGGGAGAAAAAATAATTTACTCGACACAACGAAATGGTTCATTCGCTCCGCTGGAGTTTCAACTGACGAAAGAGAGAACAATCAACGCCAATACCTTCTACTTGCTGTAACAGGTTATGAAGAACCCATAGCTACACATGCAGATCACTGGCTTGAAAACTATCCAGCTACTACCGCATTCTACCCGAAGACAGCAACCGTTATGTTTATGCTTCAATATGTGCTTGGCGATTCAACCTTTTCAAAATTGATGAAAGAATATTACAACCGATGGAAATTTAAACATCCTTATCCTGAAGATTTTTACAATCTCGCAATGGAAGTAAGTGGAAACAAAGATTTAAGATGGTTCTTCGACCAATGGTTTCATAGGACATACACTTGCGATTACGGAATAAAGTCAATGAAATCCAAACAAATCCAAAAAGATGGAAAAGAAGTTTACGAGACCACGATAAAAGTCATTAGAAAAGGCAGAGCAGTTATGCCAATTGATATCGCAATAAAAATGAAAAATGGAGAAATTACGACTGTAAATCTTCCCGTTGATATTTGGCTAAATGATGAATGGGAAAATGAAATCAAAATCGAATTACCTTCAAAGCCCGTTTCAGCCGAAATTAATCCTGATTTGAGAATAGCTGATGTAAATCGCTTGAACAATACATATCCATTTCCAAAGGTTAAAATCTCAATCGACAATACTATCCCTTTATCTCAAATCATCGCTCCACTTGACGCATATTGGTTGAGATTAAGACCCTCTATTTGGTATAATATTCCCGATGGTTTTAAAATTGGTTTAAAACTTAACGGATCTTATCTCGATGATGTCATCTCTAACAAACTTTGGATTCTCTACAGTGTGAGGACGAATAACCTTGACTTTTATTTAAACAATAATCGAAGAATTCCATTTGAAATAAGTAAAAATACATTTACAGAGTTCGAACTTTTCAAAATTGAAGGAAGATATGGTGGTGGCTTTGGACTCAGAAAGCGGTTTTCAAAAACCTTAACAATTCCACCCTTTCATAACTTGACACTTAAAGTTCAACTCTTCAAATCAATCAACAATAACTATGTAGATCCAATTTATAAATGGGATGATGGTAGGTTGACGAGATTAATTTTGGGATATACATACTTTAATTACAGTGAAATCTTGCAAACAAAATTTTCACTTTCATTTGAATCATCGACGATGTTAAGCAACTTTAACTATTCAAAAGTTTATTCAGAAATTGTTCAAAAACTTCAGCTTGGTTCTGGATACACGATTTCACTTAGATTATTTGGTGGATATGGCAATGGAAGCATACCAAATCAAACGAAATTCTTCATTGCAACTTCATCGCCGATAGAACAGTTATATGTGCCAATTTATAGAAGTAAAATTTTCCCAGCGGATTTTAGAAAGCATGTCGAGCCATTTGGAGGTGCTGGATTGCGTGGGTATCTGGATCAAAACATCTCTGATGATAGAGTTTATTCAGCAAACCTTGAAATAAACTTCTCCTCGCTCTTACCTTTTATGAGAACTTTGCCAATCATCGGAAATATTTTTAAAACGACAATCTTTTTCGATGCAGGTAAAATTTGGAGTCAAAATGAAAGAACAAGTTTCAAAAATATCAAGTATGACTTAGGTTTCGGCATAAAAACGGATTTGATTAAACAAATGTCATCTATAACGAATATCTTTTCAGAGATTGGCTTAAACACAATAAGAGTGGATTTCCCGATTTATGTGAGTCATCCTTTGAATGGAGAGAAAAGAGCAAAGTTTAGATGGGTTATCGGATTTGATATAGGATTTTAAAAAATGATTAAGTGCCCGCCCTTAAAAATAAGGGCGGGCAGTTTAATTAAGTTGTCACTGGCTTAGCTTTTATAACCTTGTTCAGCATATAACCAACAGTAATCAAACCCGCAATGAAGACAATTCCAAAAACAATAAGCACTGAAATCTGGGGTTGAACCTCGAATTGCTCTGGCTTGAAATAATCACTCAAATAAGCATCCCTTAAAATATCTCTCATTACAGCCATCCCAACAATTGTCAAGAAAAGCAAAACAATGCCAAATATCGAAAGCGGTCTCGGATTTTGAGCGTTGAAAGAAAGCAAAATAAGAATTAAACTAACAAGCGAAAGCAATACAGAGATACCAAAAACAGCGGTCGCCACTCCATTTCCACCCATAAAAATCATCATTAGATCTTTTTTAAGAGCAAGCAAAAACCATATTCCAGTTGCATATTGAACAACAGTACCAATTACAAACCAGAGCCCACCATACCTAACAGCCCATCTTCCGAAACTTTCATCGCTTTTTAATTTGACAAGACCATAAATTAACACAAGCAAACCTGCCACTGAAACCGAAGCCACAAGAAAATGTAAATATCTTGGGATTACCGTTGGATCGTCAAAATTAAAATTAGTCCCATGTGGATTAGCGAAATACTTTTGTGCCCATTTCTCTGGAGTTAACATTAAAACAAGAGTATTTGTGTAGATAAGTCCGATCAACGCAAATAAAACAGCGCTTCCAAGCACAATCCATGCCCTCACTCCTTGAAGTTTTTCGAAATTAAATTGATAAATGTAATACCCATAATATCCGATAAGCAAAAGCAAAATCACGCTCAACCATGGCCATGCGAGAATAATAGATGCAGTATAGAAGTACTGTCCATAAAGAACTTGAATGAATAATAGTGGTGCAACCCCAAGCGTTATAGTAAACGCTGTGGCAATGGGAAGCATTTTTGAAAAAGAACGAGCAAGATTGAGATGAAATTGACTGTTCTTTTTCCGCCCGATTAAATCAGTTATGCCAGTGATTATACCGCCACCAAGTGCAAAATTCATAGCAATGATATGCAGTATAAATGTGAGAACAAGCAAGAACTTCAAGAGCCAGTACGGCGCTGGCAACGGAATTGGATCAGGTTCTGGGATGATAATTTGTTGTGTCATTTTTAAACCCATTTATTTTGTTTTTTCCTCATTTAAACTGTAAAGCCACTTAGCGAGTGCTTTTCTTTCTTGTTCCGTCCCATAGAACGGAGGCATGAATCCTTTCAACATATCAAGATGCTGAAGTTGAAAATCAATATAGTTTTCGCTCCAACCACTTATAAGTTTCTTTATTCCATTATACCCATCAATGGTATGACAGCTTTGACATTGAACTCTAAAAATTTCCTCACCAGCTTTAAGCACATTTTCTTCATTTATTTCTTTAACCGAAACCCATTTGGCGAAGTTTAATGCTCCAATTTCATTTATTTTATCACCTTGCGTTTTCAAGATAGCGTTTGAATACATATAGTTGTAAATTATATATGGTTTTCTAACTGCTTCCCTTACCCATTCAGTTACAGCGGTAACCATAAACCCAATAACAAGTAGTCCCAAAGCAAATGCAAATGATGTTTGCTTTGGTGTCTTAATGGGTCCAAGCCACGCAAATAAAGCAATGATAAGCGAAAAAACAATGCTTAACACCGCAAAAACAGTCACAGCTGGTGCACCACCCATTGAAATTTCACGGGCGAGCGGTGGAATAATCGAAATATACCATATCCCTGCCACAGGGATGAGAATAAAGGCTGGAACCAACCATTTTCCTGAGTACTGAACAAGTTTAGTTCTCAACTCTTCGTCTTCCACCCGAGTCGCTGTTATTAAAGAATATAAACCTGCAAGTGCAAGGGCAACTCCAGTTCTTATGAAAAGAGATGGGAAATACGATGGATTGAAAAAACCAACCCAGAATTTTTTCGAAGGTTCAGTAAATGGAATATCAACCCATTTCCCAGATGTGAGCATAAAACTTAGAATACCATTGATGATTACAAGGCTAAGATAAGCCCCTGCGAAATAAATCCAACCAATCGTGTTGTGCGTCTTTGGATCAAGCTTATCCCATGTCGCATAGTAAATTAAAATTGCGGATATTTCAACGATAAAAAATACCCATTCAATTGCCCACCCGAAGACAAAGCTGTGAATTAAAGTTGATGTTGCAGATGGATGAACAAGTCCAATTGTGAACCAAATTCCAACACCTGATAAAGCGCCAAATACAACTGTAACAAGTAGGAAAAATTTTGAATGTTTTTTCAGGTAATTAATCAATTTCTGATCATTTTCTTTGATCGCTTTTCTTTCTGTTAGAGCAAGGTAAAGCCCTCCTCCGATGGCAAAATGAGCTACAAAGACATGTAAAATTGCAACAATTCCAATTAGAATTCCCCCTCCAATTAAGGGAACATCCCAAAATGGGTAATTCATAGGTATGTTCCGGGTTTGTTTTTAAATCAGTTTTAATTTAGAACTGTACAAAAATAAAATCAAGTTAGAATTTTTTAAGTTACAGATGTGTTTTGATGAAACAGTTTTTGTATTATCCATGTTATATTGTATGGGTGAAGGTTTCGGATTAATCTTGACAAAATTGTTTTGATTTTTTTAATTTAGAAGTAGCATAAACAAAAAATCATTTTTAGGCGGTTAGTTAAAAATGCCAGTTATCAAAAAGCCCGAAGCGGATTTAAGGTTGAGGTGGCGGAAGTGGATTGAGCTTGGGTTGGTGATTGCGCTTTTGTTGGTAATTGTTGCGTTTAGGTTTTTCCCGAAAGATATTGGGCGTGGCAAGAAGATTTTAACGGTTGAGCAGGAAATAATCAAACCGGAGGAAATTCCACAAACCAGACAGGAAAATAGACCACCGCCACCACCAAGACCGCCAATCCCAATTGAAGCCCCAAGTGATGAGGCTTTAAGTGATATTGACATCGATATAAGTTCAGAGCTTGATATCACGAAAGAGGTTGCACCGCCTCCACCGAAGGAAGAATTGAGCAAGAAGGAAGATGAGATACCGTTCGAGGAACAGTTCTTTATGGTGGTAGAGGAACTTCCCGAGATAATTGGTGGCCTTGAATCAATTCAAAGAAATGTAGTATATCCAGAGATAGCGATAAGAGCTGGAGTTGAGGGAACAGTCATTGTCATGGCTTTCGTTGACGAGAATGGTAATGTTGTAAAAGCCGAGGTAATTAAAGGGATTGGTGCAGGTTGTGACGAAGCTGCTGTGGCTGCCGTAATGAAAGCAAAATTCAAACCCGGCAAACAGCGTGGGAAGCCTGTGAAAGTGCGTGTGTCGATACCGGTAAGATTTAAATTGAAAAAATAATCCTCGCTCTTAAGGTTTCTTTATTTCTTTTCAAAAGGCACGGAGTTTTACTCTGTGCCTTTTTATTTCTCAAAATGAAATAATTAGCATTTATTATTGTATGAGTGAAAGTTTTGGATTAAATTTGACAAATTGTTTAATTTTTTTTAATTTAGAAGCAGCATAAACAAAAAATCATTTTTAGGAGGTTAGTTAAAAATGCCAGTTATCAAAAAGCCCGAAGCGGATTTAAGGTTGAGGTGGCGGAAGTGGATTGAGCTTGGGTTGGTGATTGCGCTTTTGTTGGTAATTGTTGCGTTTAGGTTTTTCCCGAAAGATATTGGGCGTGGCAAGAAGATTTTAACGGTTGAGCAGGAAATAATCAAACCGGAGGAAATTCCACAAACCAGACAGGAAAATAGACCACCGCCACCACCAAGACCACCAATCCCAATTGAAGCCCCAAGTGATGAGGCTTTAAGTGATATCGACATCGATATAAGTTCAGAGCTTGATATCACAAAAGAGGTTGCGCCACCTCCACCAAAGGAGGAATTGAGCAAGAAAGAAGAAGAGATACCGTTTGAGGAGCAATTCTTCATGGTGGTGGAGGAAATGCCTGAGATAATTGGTGGTCTTGAATCAATCCAGAGAAATGTAGTATATCCAGAGATAGCAATAAGAGCTGGAGTTGAAGGAACTGTTTACGTTATGGCTTTCGTTGATGAAAACGGCAATGTCGTAAGGGCTGATGTAGTCAAAGGGATTGGCGCAGGCTGCGACGAAGCAGCTCAAGCTGCCGTGATGAAAGCAAAGTTTAAACCCGGAAAACAGCGTGGAAAGCCTGTGAAAGTGCGCGTGATGATACCGATAAGATTTAAATTGAAAAAATAATCCTTGCCTTAAGGTTTCTTTAACTCTTTTCAAAAGGCACGGAGTTTTACTCTGTGCCTTTTTATTTTTCAAAATAAAACCCACCTCATATGCAAGTTGAGATAGTTTTAGCATTTATATTACTTTCACTGTCTGCTTTTTTTTCAGCGAGTGAAATTGCATTTATCAGCGCAAACAAGATAAAACTTGAAATAAAATCGCAAAAATCTTTAACCGCTAAAATCGCAAACGAGTTTGCAAAGAAGCCCGAAACATTCCTTATAACTATTTTAATTGGAAACAATTTCGTTAACATCGCTCTAAGCTCAATTCTAACTTTCGTTTTAAAAACAAGCGCTAATTCAAACGATTTTACAATCTTAATCTTGATCACACTTTTAATTCTCATATTTGGTGAAACAATCCCCAAAACTATTGGGCGAGAGTCTGCCGATGGATTTGTGTTATTTGCATCACTTCCTCTTAAACTAATTTATTTTATATTTTTACCAGTGGTGAAGATTCTAAAAAGCACATCTGAAAGGATTTTGAAGATTCTTAAACTGAAAACTGAAACGATCGAGCAATTTTTCAGCAAGAAAGATTTTGAAATTTTGCTTAAAGAAAGTGAGATGAATGAGAACATAAAAATTGAAATACCATTCTCAAAAGTTTTTAAACTTGAAACTATGCCAGTTGAACTTGCGATGAAGCCAAGAATGGAAATAATCGGTGTTGAAAAAAATATGAGTATGAGGGAAATAGTTGAAACATTTTCAAGCTCCGGCCATTCGCGTTTGCCGGTCTACGATGGAACGATTGATAATATAATTGGGATCATAGATGTTAAAGACCTATTTAAAAATCCTAAAAATATCAACGAAATCCTAAAGGAACCATACTTTGTTCCTGAGAAAAAACGCTGTATTGAGCTTTTAAGGGACTTCAAAGAGAAAAACATAAGTATGGCAATCGTCGTTGATGAATTTGGCGGGGTATCGGGCTTGATAACACTTGAAGATGTGATTGAAGAACTTGTAGGAGAGATAGAAGATGAATTTGACACAGGGAAAAATCTTATTCAAAAAGTTGATTCAAATACGTTTATTCTGAATGGATTAGTTGAGATCGATCGATTAAATGAGGAATATAATCTCAACATTCCAAAAGGAGATTACGAAACAATTTCTGGTTTCGTAATAAATAACATTGGTAGAATTCCATCTAAAGGTGAAGAGTTTATAATTAACGACTTTAAGATAACGATTTTAAATGCAACGCGAACGAGGATAAACTCCCTAAAACTAACTCTTTTGAAACATCATGAATAAAATTTTACATATTTTTTCTGTCGGCGCCTTCATTTTTGTCCTTTTAATCTCAATGAAAGATTCAAAGGAAATAGATAAATCCAAGTCAACTAATGAGGCTTTTATAAATTACCTTTCAATTACTCATCCACCGGATATAGTCTTCCTATGTGGGGAGAGAATACCGCTCGAAATTCCAGATGTAAGAGAAAGGTTCGAGAGAGAATTCTACATTGAGTTTAATGAAAATCAACTTGTCCTTGATTTAAAGAGATGTGGCAAGTATATGCCATACATTGAAAGCAAGATAAAAGAAAAAGGCTTACATCCAGATTTAAAATACTTAGCCATTGCTGAGAGCCGTTTGTTGGAAAACGCATATTCAAGTAAGGGAGCTGCAGGATTATGGCAACTTATGCCTGAAACAGCTAAAAAATATGGGTTAAGAGTCGACGAGTATATCGATGAACGCCTTCATATACAAAAAGCAACTGAGGCTGCTCTTTCGTATTTACAAGATTTATATAAAAAATTTAACAGTTGGACCCTTGCCCTTGCTGCATACAACGCTGGCGATGCTCGCATAAAAGATGCGTTGGATTTTCAATGGGTTGATAATTATTTTGATTTACATCTTAACAGAGAAACATCGAGATTTGTTTTTAGGGTTGCAGCAATAAAAGAACTAATCTCAAATGCCCATAGATATGGTTTCGTTCTTGACACAACAAAACTTTTTAAACCACCCAAAGTTAAATATGTCACTGTCAAAGGTCCCATACAAAACCTTGCTTTGTGGGCAAAATTACAGGGAACAAATTATAAAACCTTAAAATATCTTAACCCATGGATTTTAAAATCATCACTTCCAGATGGAGAATTTCAAATCGCCTTACCAGCTGAGGCTCAACCACAAGAACTAAACTTAGCAGAATATAAATATCGAGGCTCAAAGATTATATTTCAAAATGGCGAGATAATAGTAATACCGGAAAAAACAATAAACCACCGGGTTAAACCCAATGAAACAATCGAATCGATAGCTAAAAAGTATAATATAACCGTTGAAGATATTGTAGAACTGAACAAACTTGAAGGTAAAAAGTTAAAGCCGGGACAGATAATCAAAATTCCGGTTTATTAAAAATTTCCAAATCTATACATATGCTCAACTTTTATACACTTATTCATCACAACCTTTAATCCCGCATCCTGAGCTCTCTTTGCTGCTCTTTCATTTACTACACCGAGTTGCATCCATACGACCTTTGCCTTCTTTTGAATTGCTTGCTCAACAACTTCATCAACAAACTCAGGTCTTCTGAATATGTCAACTATATCAATTTCGTCCGGTATGCTTAAAAGGTCAGGATATGCCTTCAGCCCGAAAATCGAATCGATATTTGGATTGACTGGAATAATTTTATAGCCATGGTTCAAAAGATATTCAGCGACAATATAACTATCGCGGTCGGGTTTATTTGAGATACCAACGATAGCAATTGTGTTATATTTTGTCAGAATTTCCTTTATTTCATCATTCATTTGTGGCTCCATTTTACTTTTAACTTATTTTTGCAAGGTTAACTTCATCTGAATACCGTTTTAAAAATTCCTTTTTAAGACCCGCATGCTCAGGCTTTGAGAGATTCGGATCTTGCTTTATAAGTTCAAATGCTTCCTGACGCGCTATTTCAAGGATTTCTTTATCAGCTGCGATGTCAGCGAATTTAAACTTTATAAAACCACTTTGCTTTGTGCCGAAAAATTCCCCAGGACCTCGAAGCTCAAGATCTTTCTCAGCAATTTTAAAACCATCCATTGTTGATGCAATGATTTTCAACCTTTCCATCGCCTTGCTTTCTTCGGTAGCCTCATCTTCAAATTCAAATAAAGCATCATCAGAGGATTTTCTAAATAAACTTGACTTCGCTATTAAAAAGCAGTATGACTGCTTCTCCCCTCGACCAATTCTACCGCGCAACTGATGAAGTTGAGATAACCCAAATCTTTCGGCGCTCTCTATGACCATTATAGTAGCATTGGGTATATCAATTCCAACTTCGATTACCGTCGTTGCAATAAGTATTTGAATTTTCCCTTCTTTGAAGGCAAGCATTACCTCCTGCCTTTCCGTCCCGGGCATCCTACCGTGAACCAAACCAAGGTTAAACTCCGGGAAAACTTCATTTTTTAGGCGAACATAGTTTTCAATCGCTGATTCAAGATCAAGCTTTTCAGATTCTTCAATCAAAGGATAAACAATATATGCCTGATGGCCTTCCCTAACCTTTGAACGAAGAAATTCGTAAACCCTTTCCCTTTCAGTATCAGGGACGATCTCTGTTTTAACTTTTCTTTTTCTTGGCATTTCATCTATTATAGATACATCAAGATCACCATAAACTGTAAGAGCCAAAGTTCTTGGAATTGGAGTTGCGGTCATTATCAAAACATCTGGATTATAACCCTTTCCTATAAGCATTGCCCTTTGCATCACACCGAAACGATGTTGTTCGTCAATCACAACCAAACCGAGATTCTTGAAATTTACCCTTTCTTGAATTAAAGCGTGCGTTCCAATAATTATCTGCGCTTCCCCATTTTCAATTTCGCTCAATATCTCCTTCTTTTCCTTTGACTTTAGGCTCCCTATAAGGAGCCGAACTTTTACAGGGAGGGAATCAAGGAAATTCAAAAAAGTGGCGTAATGCTGTTCCGCAAGAATTTCAGTCGGAGCCATGAACGCAGCCTGATAGCCGTTATCAACCGCTATCAACATTGAAATTAAAGCAACGATCGTTTTACCACTTCCAACATCTCCCTGAAGTAAACGATTCATCGGTTTGTCAGATTTCATATCGTTCCATATCTCGCGGACGACCCTCCGCTGGGCTTCCGTTAGTTTAAATGGTAAGATCCTGCTGAAACCGTGAACAAGCTCACCTATCTTTTTGAAAGAAATGCCTTTCTCAAAATGTTTCAACTCGTAATGCTTCCTCGCAAGGAGAAGTTGAAGCAAAAACATCTCTTCAAACTTCAACCTCTTTAACGCAAGTTGTAATCCCTCATGCGTCTCGGGGAAATGAATTGATCTTATGGCAAATTTTAACGGAACAAGCCCATATTTAGCGAGAATTTTTTCGGGTAAAGTTTCCTCCACATAGTCAATATAGTTATCTATGACAAAGTTTATAAGCTCACGAAGTTTAAGTGTGTTAAGCCCAAGCGATTTTAATTTTGAAGTTAAAGGATAAACTGGAACAATTCTACCAGTATGTATATTTACACTGTCCGCCTCAGTTAAGAAATCAAATTCGGGATGAACGATATTTATTCTACCCCTGAAAACACTTGGCTTTCCAAATACTGCGACGAGATCCCCAATCTCGAACTGTCTTTTGAAATACTCAATTTTGTTGAACCAAGTACAACTTAATCTCCCCGTCCCATCATCAATCACAATTTCAAGAATTTGTCGCCCTCCTGAACTAACTAAGATTTTTTTATCAACAACTCTACCTATAAATGTAACAGCATTAATGCGTTGGAACTCCCACCAGTTTTTTCTCAACTTCGCAACACTTACAACCATACTTCTATCGATATATTTAGCAGGAGCGTAATAAAGCAAATCGATGAGCTTCTCAACGCCGACATCACGAAGCGCTGCGGATCTTTTCCCCCCAATTCCTTTGAGATATCTTATGTCACTTTCAAGTGTGATAGATGCCTTTTTCACCGAACCATCAATCATAAGTTATTCAAGCTCCTCTCCGATTGCTTTCTCAACAACTTTTATAATTTCTCCGCTTTTAACAATTTCAAGTGCTTTCAAAATATCGTTGTATAAAATTCTATCCTCATCAAGATGTTTAATCTTCTCCCTCACAAACTCATAAGCCGCTTGTGTTCCAACCCCGCACTTCATCAATTTTCCAGTCTTCGAATCAACCCTCGCAAAATCAATCCCTTGAGCAGCGCACATTATTTCAATCGCAAGAACTGTTTGAACATTTTTCAAAACCCTATAAGCTTTTTGTGCTGCGATTGATCCCATGCTATTATGATCTTCCTGATTTGCCGATGTCGGAATAGAATCGACACTCGCTGGGTGAGATAAAACTTTATTCTCTGAGACAAGCGATGCAGCGGTGTATTGAGCGATCATCAAACCAGAATTTAATCCGCCTTGAGTTGTCAAAAACTTTGGCAATCCACTTAACTGTGCATTTACAAGCCTTTCAATTCTTCTCTCAGACACATTAGCAATTTCAGATAAAGCAATAGCTATAAAATCCATTGCAAGAGCAATTGGCTGGCCATGAAAGTTTCCACCCTCAAGATGAATTTTATCTTCTGGAAAAATCAGGGGATTGTCAGTTGCAGAATTTATTTCAATTGAAACAACATTGTAAACATAATCTATTGCATCCCTCGATGCACCGTGAATCTGGGGAACACATCTCAAAGAGTAAGCATCTTGAACCCTTGGGTCATCGTAAAGATGCGAAAGCCGTATTTCGCTGTTCTTCATCATCCTCAAAATATTTCGTGCAACTTTTTGCTGTCCTGGATAAGGTCTTAATTTATGAATCCTTTCATCAAACGCTCTATCCGTTCCTTTCAGAGCTTCAATACTAAGCGAGGCAGCTATATCAGCAATTTTGCATAATTCTTTAGCTTGCTTAACGATAAGACATGCATAAGCTGTCATCATTTGTGTGCCATTGATGAGAGCAAGCCCTTCCTTTGCTGAAAGTTTAAGTGGTTTTAACCCGAATTTTTTAAGAGCGGTTGTGGATTTCATCCTTTTCAAATTTGACGGGTCAACATCCTTTCCAACCCAAACATCTCCTTCACCCATCATTGCAAGAGCAAGGTGAGCAAGCTGAACAAGGTCACCACTTGAACCAACTGAACCCTGAGATGGAATGATTGGAGTTATATAATGATTCAAAAAATTGATCAACATTTCAACAATTGCTTGCTGCGAATAATGAACGTCCAACCATCGTCGTAAGAGCTAACTCTTTAAAGACAAATGCTGATGAGCTTGCAAAACTTTTTGATGAGCGTGGCATAAAATATGTTCGCTCAAAATATCTTGAAAACTTTTTAAAGGTTGGGCATCTTTCCGGGATTTACAATATAGATCTTTTTAGTCAGGGTTATTTCTCAATTCAAGATGAAAGCGCTGGGCTTGTGGTTAAATTGCTTGATCCAAAGCCTGGGGAGACAGTGATAGATCTTTGTTCAGCCCCCGGTGGGAAAACAACATATATTGGGGAGTTGATGAAAAACGAAGGGAAGATAATCGCCGTTGATAAGTATGAGCATAGATTAAATCTTGTAAAGCAAAGCTGTGAACGACTTGGACTTACGAATGTTGATTTTATCGCTGAGGACGCCACTGCAGCTAACTTTGGGGTGGCGGATAAAGTTTTGGTTGATGCACCATGTTCAGGTTTTGGAGTGATCCAGAAAAAGCCTGACATAAAATGGCAAAGAGAACTTTCAGATATAAAAAATCTTGCTAAAACACAACTTGAGTTGCTTGAAACTGCAAGTAAACTTGTCCGAAATGGTGGTGTGATTGTTTATAGCACATGCACCATTGAACCGGAAGAAAATATTGAGGTCGTTAAATCGTTCCTTGATAAACATCCCGAGTTTGAAATCGAGGATGCAAGAAATTATCTCCCATCTGAAGTTGTAACCAATGGTGGTTATATGGAGACATTTCCTCATAAGCATGATATGGATGGTGGGTTTGCGGTAAGGTTAATCAAAACAAAATAAGCCATGGAAAGAGAGAAAGGCTCGCATCTTGTCATAGTTGATGGTGAAACATTAACCCCTGAAAAAGTTTTTGATGTTGCAGTTAACTTTGCTCCCGTTAAACTTTCGCAAAAGGCAA
>NZ_CZVS01000008.1:0-40473 GCF_001535985.1 Candidatus Kryptonium thompsonii
ATGCCAAACTATAATGGCAAGAAATGCAAGCCACGCCTCAAAGTAATGAATCGTATTGCAGACATCAACGAATGTCTTTGAAAACCATCCCATAAAATGATTCTCAAACCATAGAACAATACCCGTAACTGTCATAACCACAGTACCCCAAATCAAAGCCCAATATTCGCTCTTTTCAATATAATTGAACCTTCCAAATTTCGGCTTCGTCTTTGAGATTCCGAGATTATATTTCAAAACCTGAACCATATCCCTTATATCCTGCATCCTAAACATAATGTCCCTTATAAACTCTCGCCCTCTCTTCGTGAAAATAATGTAGTATAAATGGTAAATTGAGTCAAGGACAAGTATAACAGCCGCAATTCTGTGAATTAATCCTCTATATTTGAAGATAGCTTCACCACCGAGGTTTCTTATACCAACAACCCACCATGCATCTGGAAAAGCAAGCATAAATCCAGTTATGACAAGCGTAAAGAAACTTATAACAAGCGCAAAATGCTGTATTCTCTCCTCAAGCGTCATCCTGAGATAAAGATTTGTCTTTCGAGGTAGTTCATTTGGCGGATGAGCTAACTTAGTGTGCCTTTGCCTATACTTATCAATCGTCTTCCTTATCCAGTCAAGGAGATTATGAACAAACATTGAGCCAACAACTGAGACTATCAAAACGATGTAAATTGTCGAAACCCAATAAATAATTTTCTCATCCGTGCTTGCAACTGTCACATGAATTCTACCCTTAACAAAATTCTCATTTGCCCCAGGATGACATTGTCCACAGGTTTTAACAAGGTTTGCTTTGTGAATACTTGACCTTGGATCAGATGAAGGCAAAATATCATGCACACCGTGGCAACTTGCGCAATTTGCAGCTTCAACATTACCCAATCTAACATTTAAGCCATGATAACTATCTGTGAAAGTTCTAAATTTATCGGATGGCAACCCATATTTTTCTGCAAGTTTTACCGAAGCATGACATTTTGAACAAAGTTGCAAAGCAACATTCCTTGGGGCAACAGGTGAGCGTGGATCGGTGGGCTCAAGAATTAAATGCTCCCCATGGCAATCGGTACAGGTCGGGGAATCCAAATTACCCTTCGCAAGCGCAACACCATGAATGCTTTCTTTAAATTCATTTGATATTTTAACATGACAATTTCCACATGTTGAGACAACATTAAATTTATAAACTCTCGAATTTGGATCGCTCGCTTTCATCATTTCATGAGCTCCGTGACAATCGCTACAAACCGCCGCATCTTGGTTACCGCTATGATATAACCTACCGTGAATGCTTTTCTCATAAGAAGCAATAAAAGCTGATGTATGCGTCATACGACTCCTGACATCTGGATCATCAAGATGACACTTTAAACAAACCTTTATCTCATTTGCACGGCTAATTTTTGACTCACTACTCGTAACTTTCATTATATCATGTTCCCCGTGACAATCTGTGCAAGTAGGGGCACTTTTGAATCCACTTAAAAAAGCTTTCCCATGCTCTGATTCAAAATAATTCAACGCAACCTGTTTATGACACTTTTCACAGGTCCTACCAATATTCGCCCTCGCAACAGTTGAATTCGGATCGCTTGCTTTCAAAACCTTATGCCCCGTATGACAATCCGAGCAATTGATATATTTAGCATGGATACTTTCCTTATACTTCAAGACAAATTCCTGATGTTCATGGACAATTTTCTTGTCCGAGTGGCACCTTAAGCAAACATCCGAAGAAGCGAACTTTATTGAATGAGAGCCATGACAGGCAATGCAATCAGCACCTTTATTAAAACTAAAATGAACGCTTGTCCTAAAATCCTCAAACTCCTTCTTATGACAGGAAGAACACTTGTTAACAAAAATATCTCTGGAAACTTTCACAATTTCATGAATTCCACCATGACAAGAGGCGCATTTCAACTTCAGTGAATGTTTGCTTGATTTGAAACCCGAAACCTCCATGGAATGACACGGAGAACAATCCACAGGTTCAATTTTTCCCTTGTGGGGAATTTCCTCTGGATTAAATCCAATATGACAATCAACACAACTCAATGCCCCATGAGTTGAATTCTCAAATTTCTTCGGATCAACATAGAGAGAAATAATCTTACCATGACGCTCCATCGTCAGCGTCTTATCATCATGGCAAGAAAAACACTCGGCGTTAGACTGAGAAAACAATTTTGAAACAAAAACTATACCTAAAAACATCACTGCTAAAAATTTTTTAATCATAGGTGCTTAGAAAAAATTTGTGGGGAATTTATCATTTTAACCCGATGAGCTGGTGAATTCGTTTATCAGGTTTTTTAGTTCAGATATTTTAAAAAGCTTATCACCACACTTTATAACCTTATCACCCTCCATCTCGATCCTTTCGCTGAAAGCATAAAATGGCGCAATATAAATTATTTTAGCCTTGGGCATCAATTTATCGACAATTGAGTTAATATCAAGCTGGTTTGATTTATAGATGTTTTCATCAATGATGATAAAATCAAATTTACTCTGCGACATTTTTTCGATTGCGTCTTTGCCCGATACGGCAACACAAACTTCAAATCCTTCTTTAATCAAAAACTTTACAAGTAAATTTCTCATTGATTCATCCGCATCTGCCACAAGAACTTTCCTCATCTCTTGGATTTTCTTTATTGTTTTCAAAAATAAAACATCAATCATTATGCCAGAAAAGAGATTGATTTTCAATGGCGAAAATTTGAATTTTCAAATATAATGTGGCAAAATTGCTACAAATAAAGTAGGTAGGGGAAAAATTAAACAATCTTGCCACTCACACTACTTTTTGAAATGAAACCTCCGATTTTGAAGCCTCTTTTAAACTCCATTGATGCCACCTATAACAATACACTTACTAGCCAACCGAGCCTTATCTCTTTATAGACATCCTCTATTTCTATCTACCGAGTTTTATTTTCCCAACTATTAGTTTCCCTTTTCACGCTAACTATGAATTTTAAAATTCAACCATAATAATTCTGCTTTTCGTCATTTTATAACCCCCACATCTCTAAACGACATAGACGACATACCTAACCACTCCTTTTCCCTCACCCCACCTTTTTGCTTAAAATTCAAATAAATGTTAAATTTTTTCAGAAAAAACTAAACTGTCACTCTGATGCGCAGGTCTACAAATCCACTTATCTTACTGTTAGTTTTGATTCTTTTTAACTTTGCATTTTCACAGGATACAAAAGAAAACGCCGAATTTAAACTCGCCATAAATCTGTATAACGAAGGCTTCTACGACCTTGCAATTTCACAGCTAAAAAAATTCATTGACACATATCCCAACAGTCCTCAAACACCAGATGCACAGTTTTATCTTGCGATGTCATATTTCAAACTTAGGAAGTTTGAAGATGCACAAACATTATTTCAAGATTTCGCACTTTCAAAACCATCACACCCCAAAGCAATTGAAGCCCTACTTAAATCCGCCGAATGTTTTGTTGAATTAAAAAAATACAAAGAAGCAGGCTCGGCATTTGAAAGAATAAAACTCTTTTACCCCCGAAATCAGATCGCACCGAAAGCGCTCATTGAATCAGCGAAATATTTTGAACTCGCAAATGATATTCAAAATGCGAAAAAGGTTATACTCGCCCTCATCCAAGAATATCCAGAAAGCGAATATTTCTATACAGCACGATTTAAATTTGCAGAAATCCTGACCAAGGAAGGAAACCTTGAAAGGGCACTGATCGAATACAGAAAAATTTCTAATGAAGTTGATGATAAAAACCTAAAGTTTAAAGCGCTACTTAACATCGCAAGGTTGAACTCATCACTTGGCAAAAGTGAAGAAGCGGAAAATTACTTAACTAATATCGTATCACAAACCGAAATTGCCCCCGGAATAATATCATCTGCATATTTTGAACTTGGAAAACTTCAAGCAGAATTTGGCGAATATGACACCGCGATAAATTATATGTTGAAATCACTTGCTCTGATGGATACATCAGAAGAGAGTAAAACGCTAAAACCCAAAGTTTTGCTCAACCTCGCAAATTATTACTTTAACATCGCCGACTATCAAAATGCAATAAAGTTTTACAATGAGCTTCTAAATTCACTGCCCGAATCAGAATCAAATCCTGAGCTTTATTTCGGTATCGCTGTCGCCTTTGAAAAAATTTTAAACTACCAAAAAGCAAACGAGTTTTATCAAAAGGTCATCAATAGCGATACGACTTCACAATTAACACCCAAAGCACTGCTCGCCCTGGCAAGAAATTACACTCGTCTCGGTGATTTTGAAAGTGCAGTTGAAAACTACAAAAAATTTTTCGAGCTGTATCCATCGAACAAATTAACGCAAGAAGTTCTCTTCCAGTTGGGATTGATTCACGAAGAAAAGTTTAAAGACTACAGAAAAGCGATATATTACTATACCGAGATTTTACATCTTTTCCCTAAAAGTAAATATGTTGACGAAGCCATTTACCATATTGCTGCCTGTCATGCAAGACTTGGTGAAACAAACGATGCTATATCAAACCTTGAAATCTTGGTAAGCGACTACAAATCGTCTGAACTCTATGAAAATGCCCTAAACAAAATCGAAGAGATAAAAAGATTTCAAATAGTTAATCAAACTGATAACTCTGCTTCAATTGCTGAATTAATCGGTGACATTTTAAAAGACAAACCCAAAAGTGAAATTTTTCTCAAACTTGCAGACTTTTATAACTTCAAGCTGAAAGATTACTCAAATGCGCTGAAATACTATGACCTCGCCGTTTCCGAAGGAAAATTTGAGCCCTCCAAAATAGCATTGATAAATTATCAAAAAGTGAACTGTGCCTTTAATCTTTACATCCAAAACAAAATAGAAGCTGACTCAGCAAGGAATTTAATTCAACGCTTTATAAGTTCAAACCCAACAATTGATCAGGGTAAAATTGACACAGCCGTTTTCTACCTATACAAAATTTCAATAGCGGGATTAAATCAAGATGCACGCAGGAAAATTGCCGAAGAATTTAAAACGAAATATCCAAACTCAAAATTCCAAGGTTTATTCGTAACTGAAATTTTAAACTACCATATATCAAACGGAAATTGGAATGAAGTGATAAAACTTTCAACGGAAAATTTCGATAAATTTAATCAAGAGCAAGTTCCGGAAATTCTTTTTAAAAGAGCCTACGCTTACTATAAACTTGGAGAAAATCAAAAATCGCTCTCGGATATAGAACTTATTTTGAAAAAATATTCACCTTCAAATTATGACGCCAAAGCGCTCGACTTGAAGGCACAGATCTTAAAGCAAATGAAAGACTACAGCAAAGCAATAGATGCCTTACGACAAATTGAGAAAAATTACTTTTATACTAATATCGCTGAAGATGTTAAACTAAAAATTGCCGATATTTACTTCGAATCAAACGATTACTTAAAAGCGATAGATGGTTATAAAAGCTATCTCTTGGATGGAGAAAACATAGAAAAAGAACCCGAAACTATATTCAAAATTGCCTCTGCATATTACAATCTTGGAGACCCCGCAAATGCAAAAAAATATTACAAGGCTTATCTCTCAACCCCGAAACCATCGCCAGGCATAGCCATTCAAAACTTGCTACCATCAGCTGGGGAAGCTTATTATACGCTTGGGAAAATATATAAAACCGAAGGGATACCTGAGAAAGCAATTTATTACTTCGATAAAGTTGAAAAATTTAATCCTTCCCTTGGCAAGAAAGCAACTTTTGAATCAGCGGAGATCCTCTTTGAAGGTGAAAAATATGATGAAGCGCTCAAAAGATATAACAAGTTGCTTAAAGTTTCAGCAAATGATAGCGAACGAATTGCAACCACAGCGAAAATTATCATCTGCTATTTCCGAATGAACGATATTGACAACGCAAATAAATCCATAAATTCATTTAAACAATCATTTTCAAAATTTGACATAAAAAATTACCTTGCTGAATTCCAAATTGAACTCGGCGGATATTACTTCAGAAACAAAGACTTCACAAACTCAAAAAAGGTTTTTGATGAAATTGTTAAAAGTTATCCAAACACGAGATTCTCGCACCTTGCCAAGTATTGGACCGCAAAAATAGATGAATATAATGGCAAAATTGACTCTGCAATTCTATCGCTCTTAGAGCTCAACAGAGATCGACTTGATCAAGATGTAAAACTGCGTGTTAATCTATCGCTTGGAAATATCTACTTCAAGCTCGAAAAATACGATTCAGCCACAATCTTTTATAGATTCGTTGTTGAAAACGCTGATAAACCGCAAATCCTAATTCCAGCGATGAATAATCTCCTTGCCTGCTATGAAGAGCTTGGTTATTACGAACTTGCCATTGGAATAGCGAGAAAATACATTGAAAAATTCCCAAATGCCGATGATATTATCGATAAGAAGATAAAAATTGGGGTTATGTATGAAATGCTTGGGAATTATGATCTTGCGCTTTCATACTTTCAAAAACTACTTGAAGAAGCGGATAAGGACCTTGAAGCTGAGCTACACTATTACATAGGTGAAGTTCTCTATTACAAAGGCGAATACGAACAAGCGATACTTGAATTTTTAAAGGTTCCATATCTTGTCACCAAGAAAACGAAGATCGATTGGACTGCAAATGCTTTCTATATGGCTGGTCAATCCTACGAGAAAATGAAAAAATATGATCAAGCAATAAATATGTATCAGCAGATAATTGATAGACCTGGGATTGATCCGATTTTTAAAGCTGGAGCTCAAAAAGAAATTGAACGAGTTAAATCAATTTTAAGACAATAAACCAAGGGGTTGAAAATGTTTGAAAAAGAAGTCGAAAACATAAAACAAAAAGTTTTATCAAAAGTCTCGGGCAGAGATAGAATCTCACTAAATGAAATAATCGCTTGGGACATACCGCAAGCTATGAAAGATTATTTTAACATCTTCGCAGAGAGAATTTTAAGTGAGGAACTTTTAAATGTGCTTTACTCAAAACGCTTTGACCAAAATAATTCCGACTTTATTTCCGCAAGAAAAACCTTGATAAACACGCTTAAAAATGCTCTCCTTTTCACCTACTCTGAATTTGAAGATGCACTTGACAAAGCATCGAAATTTGCACTTAATTTTGTGTTAAGACCCGAATGGACATTGGCAAAAGTAATTTTTAAAAACGAGCCCGTAAAGACGATCGAACAAATAAATGAAACCATTTCAAACTTTAACGAATACAGCTACTACAAAAATCTAATGGTTAAAATTTTGGAGAAGTACCAGTCAAACGAGATAAAATTTGAAATCTTTCAGCGAATGCTGCGCAAAATTGATGAAGAAGTTGTTAAAAATGTCTCAATAAAAGAGTTGCTTTCGATAGTTGAACCTGTTTTTGACTTTTTCAAATTTGCAAACGATTCGGTTTCAGTGCCGGCGGAAGCCTTGATGATTTACTATAGTGATAAAGGCTTGGAAAATATTGTAAAAGAGATTGAGCTTGAAAAAGATCTCCACCGAAGACAAAAACTTACACCAGCAGATCTTGAAATTATCTTAAAACGAGTTTTAAAACCCGCATCCCTTAAGGAAGAAGCCCCTGCATACACAGAGGAACAATCACCTGAGGTAAGAATTGAAACACCGGAAGTTCAACCAAAAGAACCAGTGGAAGAAATTGAAACGATCGAAATAGGATCTGCACCGGGAATAAAACTTTTAGATCTGAATTCACTTCTCGACGAGAAAAGGAAGGAAAAATTTGTGAAGAAAATTTTTAAGCGAGACGAAAGGAGATTTTACGAAGCGATAAATAAATTAAACTCAATAAATAACTGGAAAGAGGCTTCGGCATTTATTGACTCAATTTTCATAGAGCATGAAATTGACCCATATTCGGATGAGGCAGTTGAATTTACCGATTTCGTCTACAGAAGATATTTTCCTGCGATGAGGTGATATGATCTTAATAGATTACGCGAAAATACATGTGAAAGCCGGGGATGGCGGAAATGGTTGCGTCAGTTTCAGGAGGGAAAAATATGTTCCGAAGGGTGGTCCCGATGGAGGCGATGGAGGAAAAGGTGGAGATGTGATAATACGAGCCGACAGAAACCTTTCTACATTGCTTGATTACCAATATAAAACATTTTACAGAGCTGAAAATGGCGAACACGGTCGCGGTAAAAATCAACACGGCAAAAATGGAGAAGATATCGTTTTATTAGTTCCATGTGGGACAATTGTCAAAGATGCACAAACTGGGGAAATCCTTGCTGACCTTGTAAACGACGGCGATGAAGTCATCGTCGCGCGCGGTGGAAAAGGTGGAAGAGGAAACGCAAGATTCGCAACCCCAACAAATAGAGCCCCAAGATTTGCAGAAAAAGGCGAAAAAGGGGAAGAAAGGGAAATTGAACTGGAATTAAAACTTATCGCCGATGTTGGACTGGTTGGTTTCCCAAATGTTGGTAAATCAACTTTGATCTCGAAAATTTCTGCCGCAAAACCAAAAATCGCCGATTATCCATTTACAACGCTTCAACCAAATCTTGGAATAGTGAGATATGATGAATTTAAAAGCTTTGTCGTCGCGGATATGCCCGGGCTTATAGAAGGTGCACACCTTGGCAAAGGTCTTGGGATACAATTCTTAAAACACATTGAAAGAACCAAGCTTCTTGTCATCATGATTGAATGCACAAGTTCAAATCCACGAAAAGATTATGAAACCCTTTTGAATGAGATGCGCCTTTTTTCGGAGGTTTTACTTGAAAAACCAAGGATCGCTGCGATAACAAAAATAGACCTTGCTGACTCAAAACTGAGAAAAAAACTTGACCGCATAAGATTTGAAGATAATGTCCCCATCGTAAAAATTTCTGCAATCACGGGTGAGGGATTAAAAGAGCTTATAAACTTGATGTGGGCTAAACTTCAAGAGATAAAACAACAAGAAGTTAATCCAGTTCAAAATGATTGACTCATTGCATAACTCAATTTTTTACGAAAAACCTGAAGTTGTAAGTTCCGCACCGGGAAAGATAAACCTTATGGGAGAGCATACATATCAAAGTGCTGGCTTCGTCTTTTCAATAGCAATCAACCATCGCACTTATGTTAGTTTATCCTCAAGGTTTGATGAAAAATTTGTTGTTTATTCAGATCGCGCTCTTGCACTTGAAATTTTCACAAAGAAATCACTTGGCAAAATTGAAAAGAATAAATGGATAACACCTGTAAAGGCACTTATAAAAGCTTTGCTTGACAACGGATACGACATCCCCGGACTTAACATATGTATAGCAAGCGATATTCCTCAAAGCCCAAACCTCGCCGATATACCCGCATCCGTCGTGGCTTTGTCATTTGGAATTAGACATCTTCAAAACCTGGAAATTGAAGATATTGATCTATTCCATTTATGTGAGAGGATTGGCAAATATATGACTTCATCTTATGAAAATGTTTTTGACTATATGGCATCCGCACTGGCAAGAGATAACACTGGAATTCTTATCGACTGCAAAACCTTCCAATATGAATACGCACCCATTTCGAGAAGACTAAAAATTTTGATAATTGACCCGGGAAAAGGAGCTGAACTTACCGCGCCTGAGCTTTCGCGAAGAAGAGATGAATGCAAAAACGCCACTGATGTTATATCAACGCTTGATCCACAAGTTAAATCACTTCGCGATTTAACAACTGACAAACTGAACAAATATTCCAACTTCATTGACAAAAGCTCAATGAAGAGAATTAAATACATCGTTGAAGAAAACGAAAGGACGCTTAACTTCGTAATTGCCTTAAGGCGCCGTAATCTTTCACTTCTTGGGAAGCTTATGTTCGATTCACACTTGAGTTTAAGAAATGATTATGAAATCAGCACACCTGAAATTGATGCAATCGTCGATATATCCGCAACGATCGATGGGGTTATAGGAGCAAAACTTTTTGGTGCTAGTTCAGGTGCCATCATTATAGCAATAAAAGAGAAAGCTGGCGAGGCGATAAGGATTATATCTGAAGAGTTTCAAAAAACTTTCGGAAGAAAGCCCAAAATCTATGTCACCTCGCCCGAAAATGGAGTTGAAGTAAGTTCAAGATGAAATTTTAATTCCTCCACAGATACTGAAACTTCAAGAAAAATTGCCTGTTTGTTTGCTTCACACCATGCGGCTCACCGAAATCGAGCATATCAGCAACCGAACCAATATAAAATATTGTAAACGGGTTGAGTTTAAAACTTAACAACGGGAAAACTTGAATTGATCTGCTAAACGAATTATATTGCGTTATCAATCTGATAAAAAAGTTTGGATTGAACTGATAAATTCCAACAAGGCCAGCAACATAACCGTCGTAAAATATTTCACCAGTTCTATTATCCTCAAGTCGTGCTTTCGCAATCCAAATCGAAAATTCAAATTTATCCGTGGGTTTAAGTTTTAAATAAACATTAAATTCCTTTGCGAATCCAAGCTTCGGCTCGCTACCCCGATAAATTTTCCTTCCATATTCACCCTCCAACTGGAATGTTAAAAATTCAAATGGTGTTGAATAAAAATTTGCAAAAAGTCTTGTAATTTTACTGAACTTATGCCCTCTAAAAATCTCTTCATTAACAGGCAAAAAACCAACAAAAACATTTATCTGATTTTTAAACTGTCCTCCCACGCCAAGCATAACCCATCTATCTTTTCTTGCCCCAAGATAATTAAACTCAAGTCCCGCCTCGACTATCACATTTGCGATGTCAATAATTGGATTGTTCAAATAAAAGTTAAAATTATTTTCAATATTAATCTGTCTCTTGTTGTTTGATGTGACAAATCCAAGATGTGGTTGAAATGTCGGTGAAAAATCACGGTATGAGATACTAAATTCATGGTTTTTTGTAACACGCGAGAGCCTGAAGACCATACCCTTCCCGCTATACCTCTCCCCATTAAATGTAGCATTATAACCAGTATTGCCAAATTTCCTTTCCTCACTGAATAAATCTGGATTGTTAATTTCCTTTGTCATGCTGTAAAGAATCTGCCCCCTGAAATAATAATTTTTCCAAAAAAGATGATTCCAATCAACCCCGCCAACATAGTTATAAGCATTTGAAAAGTTTCTGCCAGTTAAAATCAAGCCAACATAGGACTGCTCACCAAAATCATATCTTAACCTCCCAAGATTTACAAATGATTTCAATTCAGTTGAGATAGTAGAACTGCTTTCCTCGCCTGGAATTAGAAAGGGCGGTTTCTCGTCAAGGGACGATAAATAAGCGATCGTTAACCTGTTCGATTTCTGCTTTAATTTTAAAGCAAAAATTGGGTTATTTATCATCCTTGAGTAAAAAACATTTATCGGGGTTTGAAAAATTTCGCTCCCTTCGAGAAAGAATGGTCTCTTCTCTGGATAATAAAGCGCAAATGTAGTGTTGACACTTATTTGATAAGCGTCAGTTTCAACTTGGCTAAAATCAGGATTTAAAACTCCCTCAATTGTAAGTTCAGGATTTGGAGAAAACTTAACGCCTGTGCCAACCCTTGCCTTGACAGGTTCATTTTTAAAACCAAGCGAAGGGTCACTGTAACTTTTGATAGCCCCAGTTTGATAACCCATAATGTAAGGCAAAACCTCAATAAATTTGACCGAAGAAATCCCCTCAAGCCCCGTTAATTTCCCGCTCTGACAAAGAAGACAAGGGTTATTTTTATCAAATGGAGTCCACGAAAAAATAAATCTACTCTCCCGAGGATAATTCCTAGCAATTAATATACTCCACTCCGGATTTTCTTTCTTTGGAAATCTCAAACTCTTAAATGGAATTGCAACCTCAACCGTCCAGCCAGAATCGGTTACCACTCCAGCTGAATGCCATACAAGATCAAAACTTATATCTTCTGAATTCCCAGCTCTTATGGCATCACCCTGAATCCCATAAGGATTAACCGCAAGCTCATATGCATTTTGATTGTCCCCGTATGTATCAATTATCAAAATTATAAAATCATCTTCCCAGATTTTATCCCTGTCAGTTATACGAGCCCTTATCTGGGAAGGATTAGTATCGTAACAAATAAAACCAAAATAAAGATTTTGGTTATCATATAAAACCATCGCTATTGTTTTTTGATGTGCAGGCTTGTTATCAGTTATTTGAATTTCATAATTTAGCTCGACCTTCTCAGCTTGACTCCAAGAACTTTCCTCTAATTTCCCATCAATTTTAATAGGTTCATCGATTTTAAGTGCTTTGATTTTAAAATTATTTTGTGCATTGATTAGGAACAAAGGCATAAATAGAGCAAGTATAGCTATCCTCCTCATAGCGTGGATTCTTGTTTTTTGAGTTTTACTCGCAAAATTTAATACGCATAAAAGTAATTATGGTTTCGCCACAGAAACAAGGCGAGAAACATTACAATATAATTGGTAGGATTTAAACAAAAAAGCGGGCATTAAGCCCGCTTCTTAATAAATTCATCACGTCAAACCACACAATTTAATCAGAAAAGAAGATGATAAACTAAGCTTATATTTCTTCCGGGCATCGGTGCGAAATTCTTTATCCTCGAAAGGTGATCGTAATATGTTCTATTGGTCAAATTTTCAACATTTAAATTTATTTCGTGTGCAAATCCCCCAACAACAAATCTAACCCCGAAATGCAAATTAACAATAGCATAACCGGCTGTTCTTGATTCTGATTCTTCTGGGGCAACTTTGTTTTGAGATGAAACAGCTTTGACTTCAATCCCAAAATTATATTTACTTGTCCTATACTCAACACCAGCTATCACTCGCAAAGGTGGGATCATAGGAAGATACTCATTCACATTTCTCTTCTTGCCTTCAACATAGTCAATGAGAAAAGTGCAGGTTAAATATTTAAATAACTCATACTCAAACTTCGCCTCAAATCCTTTTAAAAGGGCATTCGTAGATGTGTATTTATATTTCGGAAGTCCCGAGACAGAATCAATTTCTCCCATCGCTTGTGGATAAATGTAATTATCAATGTAGTTCAAAAAGCCCGTGACTTCAGCATTTGCCCTCGTCGTGAGCCACTTTATCGAAAGATCAAATTCATTTGAAGTTTCAGCTTTCAAATCCCGATTCCCTATCTCAAAGCTTTGGGTTCCAAGATGTGGACCATAAGCGAAAAGCTCTTGAAGCGTTGGAATTCTGAAACCTCGAGAAAAGCTAAAAGACAAAACAATTGGATTATAAAGTTTATAAACTAAGCCAGCTGAACTTGAGAAAACATTGAACTTTCTCTTCACCGCCGGCAAGTCTCCAAATTTCTCTGAGTTAACCTGTGCAAAATCATATCTCAAACCCGCCTGCAAAGTCAATTTATCAATTCCAAACTCTTCATATAAAATCAAAGAAGCAAGATAAAGTTTAGCATCAGCGTAAAATTTCTCCTCACCTACCGTGTTATAGTTTTGATACAAAAAGCTTGTTCCAATCATACCTGTAAAATTGCCAACCTTAGCATGTTTAAACTTCAAGTCAGCACCTGTAGTTTTGGTCTTTATATAAGTTGCCACTTCATCCCCCTCAATTTCTCTATGATCATAGTCTGTTTGATTAACCAGCAATTCGATCCCTCCATCATTGTCAAATTTTATATCGGATTTAAATACCAACTTATTTCTACTGACCTTAAACCTTGGATGTTCATCTCCCTCCACAGGGATACCATAATTCCCGCTGAAATTTCTAAAAGCTAACCCGGCACTTAGATTTTTGGTGTGATAAGCAAGCCCTAACAATGATGTTAAGTTATCATCATTTGTATTCTCAAGCGTCTTAATCGGTGTCTTTGTATTTCCACTCTTTCTGTACCCAAATTCACCTCTGAAACCAAAGTTTTTAATTCCATAATCAATTGCACTAAAACCTGTAAAAGATGAATTCACGCTTGAACCGCTAAACCTAAACGAACCCCTAAGTTTATCATGAACTGTCCTCGGTATATCTTCGGAGATTATATTTATCGCACCGCCAACAGCGTTCACACCGTAAAATAAGCTCGCCGGTCCACGGATTACTTCAATCCTCTCCACGGAGATAGGATCAAACGAAATAGCATGATCTGGCGACAAATCGGAAGCATCTCCAATTCTCACCCCATTGTCAAGAATAAGAACCCTTGTCCCCGTCAAACCCCGAACCACGGGCCTTCCAACTGCTGAGCCGTTATACTCAAGATTTATGCCTGGCTCATAGGAAAGGGTCTTTGCGATATTATCACTCAGTCTTAATCCGAGCCTATCCTCATCAAGTACAGCTACTGGTTGATAAATTTCAAAAGGGCTTTTTTCATATATTGAACCTGTGACGATAACCCCCGGAAGAGAAATGACCGTTTGCTCAAGCTCAATGTTAACTTCGGTCGTTCCATTGTCTTTAACATCTACCTTCTTATGAAATTTCCTATAGCCAACATAACTTACCTCCAGCGTATATTCCCCATCAGGAACCCCACTAATGATAAATGTCCCATCTGGTTTTGTAATTGTTCCTTTTTTAAGTTCTACCAGGTGAACATCAGCATATGGAAGTGGCTCTCGGGTTAATTTATCTATGACTTTACCTTTTATCGTTGTCCCTTGGGAAAACGAAATTGTAAAAAGCCCTAAAACAAATGCAACAATCACAGCAATGCGCATTCCACAGCTCAAAATTTAGTTTTTAAAAAATTTTTTTAAATGTTTTTAAGCAGGTGAAAAAAACAAGTGTGGAAATTATGAAACTGGCGGGGCTCTATTTGAGACAAGAGAGAAAAATTGGGATTTAGGTAAAATTAAATCTCCAAGGGCAAACGAACTTGATGAAATAGCGAATGAACTTAAATTATATCCTTTTACAAAAACATGATTCAAATTTAAACGGGAGATAACGCAGGCTAACTCAGATTTTAAATCGGGATGAAATTTATGACCAATGCATTTGTGTTCAGCGAACTGCTTCTCACCTAAATTTAAGTGAAAATGCCAATGAATCCAGATGTAAACAACTCCAACGAGATAAACTAAAAGCGTTAACACTATGTAAATTTTTCTTCTCAATGTCAACCTTTTAAATAGTTTCTCAAAATTAAAAAACAAAGGAACCACTACCCCTTGTTCCCTAAAAGCCGAGCAAACGCTTTATGTTCCCCGAGAGTATCTTCTGAATTTCGTCGGAAGACAAACCGATTTCATTTAATATCTCAAGTTGTTGATTCAGTATATCAATCCTGTATCCCCGAGGGAAAACGCCGCTATCCGTTCCAAATACAACTCTGTCAACGCCGAATATCTCTATCGTTTTCTCAAATACAGTTTTAAGGTCAATTTTGTATGGCAGAATTTTAACCCAAGAGTTTGAACTTGATGTGTCAACATAAATATTTTTACATTGAGCACCAAGCATTAAAAGTTCTCTAAAATATCCAGCCCCGAAATGCGGGATTATGAAGTTAACATTCGGATGTCTTACAGCAACTCTGTGGAGATCCGTGGGATTGCTATAAGTTCCATCTATTTGATCTTTAACGCCGATCATCTCACGAATTGGTATCTTTAAAATTCCAAAATGTACAAAAACAACCAAACGATATTCCTCAGCAAGGAGGTAAACCCGTTCAAGCAATTCATCATAAACATGAATATGGTAAAGCGCAGGAAATAAAATCATTCCCCTCATCCCCATATTTTCAACGGCGTGCTTTATCTCTAAATCTATCTTTTCAGCAAGTGGATTGAGCATGAAGAAGCCAATAAATTTATCTGGAAACGCTGTTACGGCTGTAGACACCGAGAGCGTATCTTCAGGGACGCTTGAAAACAAGACAAGTTTTGAAATTCCGTATTTCTCCATCTCCTCAATCCAGCGTTTCGCAAGTTGAACGGGACTGATTGGCGGTGTCTCTATACCATATCTTTCCTTAAGTAAAACGAATTCATCGCTTACAGATGTTTCACCACCTTTCATCTTTATCAATGTTTTAAAAAAACTGAATGAAAAGAAGTGAACATGTGCATCCCAAACTTCAAATTTTTCGGTCATTATTTCTTTCCTGCAATAAATTTCATATCCAATTAAAAATACCAAAATTCTCATTTCTTTTCAACAAGACCCCAAAAATAAAAAAGACCGCTGGCGCTCGGGGACACACGCCAGCGATCTCGGCGGGAAAGGAAACGGGGATGATTATGCAGTTTTAATATAACAATTTCAAAACTATTTGTCAAGTGTTTTCAACATTAATTTCAGAGAAATAAAAAATTACCTCTTTACACCCCTGATGCCTTCGCTTTTACTCTTGACTAGTGAGAAAATAATGCGTAAAATTTAATTAAAAACATTTAAAACTAATTTCATGGCAAAATGAGAAAACTTAATCTTATCGTAATTTTCTCATTGCTCCTTGCTCAAATAACATTGCTTGAATCAGCTTCAAAAAAGCCCGTCAAAGCTTTCAACGGAATGGTTGTTTCTTCCGACTCACTTGCGACAAAGGTTGGAATTGAAATTTTAAAAAAGGGTGGAAATGCTGTCGATGCAGCAGTTGCAGTTGGTTTTGCACTCGCCGTGACATATCCACAGGCTGGAAATATCGGAGGCGGAGGATTTATGGTCATAAGAATGGCAAACGGTGAAACAGTCACAATTGATTATAGAGAAAAAGCACCGCTAAAAGCACACGAAGATATGTTCTTAGATGAAAATGGTAATTTCATACCTGAAAAAAGCCAAATTGGACATCTATCCGTTGGGGTCCCCGGCTCAGTTGCTGGACTGTTGCTCGCACTTGAAAAATACGGAACTATGTCAAGAAAGGAAGTTTTAAATCCGGCGATCAAACTTGCTGAAAAAGGTTTTATTGTAAACGAAGGTCTTGCAAATGCTTTTAAAAATGCTTTTGAACATTTTAAAAAATTTCCAAGCACGATGAAATACTTTTCAAAAAATGGAGAACCATATAAAGAGGGAGATAAACTCATTCAAAAAGACCTTGCAAAAGTTTTAAAATTGATAAGAGATAAAGGTAGAGATGGATTTTACAAAGGTAAAGTTGCGGACTTGATCGTTGCTGAAATGAAAAGGGGTGGTGGAATAATAACTCATGAAGATCTCGAAAATTATCAACCCGTGATAAGAAAACCAGTTATTGGAACTTACCGTGGATATGAAATCATCTCGATGGGCCCACCGAGCTCAGGGGGCGTTTGCTTGATTGAACTTCTTAACATTCTTGAAAACTTCGATCTGAAAAAATACGGATTTGGCTCATCTTACACAATTCACTATCTCGTCGAGGCGATGAAAAGAGTTTATGCAGATAGAGCCGAATATCTTGGTGACCCAGATTTTGTCGAGATTCCACTTGAAAAACTTTTATCAAAAGAATATGCTAAAACGATCGCAAACGAAATAGACACACTTTTTGCAACCCCAAGCTCAAAAATAGTTCGGTCGGTTTCACCACCTGAAGAAGGTTCACATACGACACACTACTCAGTTGTTGACAAATGGGGAAATGTTGTAAGCGTTACGACGACGATAAACAGTTATTTCGGCTCAATGGTTGCAGTTGACGGTGCTGGTTTCTTTCTCAACAATGAAATGGATGATTTCAGCGCAAAGCCAGGAACCCCAAATCAATTCGGACTGCTTGGCAATAAAGCAAATTCAATCCAACCGGGCAAAAGAATGTTAAGTTCAATGACCCCAACGATAGTTTTAAAAAATGGAAAACCATTCCTTATACTCGGCTCACCCGGCGGTTCAACAATTATAACCTCTGTCCTACAGGTGATTTTAAATGTAATTGATTTTGGAATGAACATACAGGAAGCAGTTGACGCGCCAAGAATTCACCATCAATGGTATCCCGATGTTGTTTACTATGAAAAACGAGGATTGCCTCTTGATGTGATTGAGAACTTGGGAAAGCGCGGGCATAAACTTGTAGAAAGGCGCGGATTTCAAGGTGAAGTTCAAGCAATTTTAATTGATGAAAATGGAGTTAAATATGGCGCTGCTGACCCAAGGGGTTACGGTTTCGCAATGGGATATTAAATTTCTTTATTTTTCCATCTTTTCGTAAATTACTAAAAAAATTGGGTAAACTTTTGAACAACATTGAGAATTGCGATTATTTCTGACATACATTCAAATCTTGAAGCGCTAACGAAAGCCTTCGAAATAATCGACACAAAAAATGTTGATGAAATCGTTTGCCTCGGCGATATAGTTGGATACGGTGCAAATCCTAATGAGTGTGTTGAACTGATAAAAAAGCGAGTCAAATATGTTGTGATTGGAAATCATGATTATGCAGTTGCAGTTGACCCAAATGAACTCTTGTATTTTAGCGCACACGCTCGGGAGTCAGATCTGTGGACAAGGGATGTTTTAACAAAAGAAAATCTTGACTTTTTAAAGTCGCTTCCATTTACGATATCTTTTAAAGACTTGCTTTTCGTTCATTCATCTCCAGCTCAGCCCAGGGAATGGGAATATATTTTCACAGAAGTGCAAGCAAAGGTTCAATTCCCGTATTTCAAGGAAAAAATTTGTTTCATCGGTCATTCTCATTTGCCTGGAGTTTTTCCGGAGACGGGTTCATACAACGGAAAACTTGACAGAAACACAAGATACATAATTAATGTTGGAAGCGTAGGTCAACCCAGGGACGGGGATTGGAGATTATGTTTTGGTATATTTGACACAAATACCTGGACATATGAAGAGATTCGTGCGGAATACGATGTTGAAAAAGCCTCAAACAAAATCATTCAAAATGGTTTGCCGAAGGTGCTTGCGAAAAGGATACTGGTGGGATGGTAAAATTTATAGATTGTATTTTATCTTTTTCCTTCTGTTTCTGATGTAATCGACAAACACAAACTCGCCGAGTTTATCAAGCGAGGAATAATAAGCACGCCCGCGATTTGATTTTGTCAATTCTTCGACAAAATTTATCAAATACGGATCCCTCGCAACCATAAATGTGCATATCGTTATTTTCTCCCTTCTACATGCGACTGCTTCATCAAGAGTTTTATTAACTATCTTTGGATCAAGCCCAAAAGAATTTTTATACAATCTCCCGTCCGGCTCAAAAATCGCAGAAGGTTTTCCATCCGTTACGAGAAAAATTTGCTTATTCACATTCCCCTCCTTCCTCAAAAGATGTCTGGCGAGTTGAAGAGCTGCTTTCGTGTTTGTATGATAAGGTCCGGCACTTACGAAAGGAAGCTCGGACAAGGTTATAAGTTTTGCGTCATCACCAAAGACGACGATGTAAAGTTTATCCTTTGGAAATCTGGTCTTTATAAGTTCCGCAAGGGCAAGCGAAACTTGCTTCGCCGGGGTTATTCTATCCTCGCCATACAAAATCATGCTGTGACTTATGTCAAGTAAAATAACCGTTGCGCATGATGTCATAAACTCAGTCTCATAAACTTGTAAATCCTCTTCCCTTATCGTAAAGTCATCAACCCCATCCCTTATCAAAGCATTTGTAACGGTTGATGTCAAATCAATATTTGCCGGTTGATCTCCAAATTGATATGGCCTTGTCTCGCTTAATCTATCAATACCTTCACCTGAGTGCGGGGTTTCATGAAATCCGGATATAGGTCCCTTCTTTAAACTGTTAAAAATTTCATTTAGCGCATCTTGTCTTATCCTCTGAACACCCTTCGTCGTCAAAATCAACATATCCTTCGCCTCATCAATGTAGCCTATCTCTTTTAATTTTTGCACAAAGTCATCAAATGTAAATTTCTCATCAAACAAATCATTCTCTTCACCTATCATCTTCATCCATTCAAGAGCTTCTTTCACATCCCCGCTCGTCTTAAGCAGAAGATAACTAAAAAGAGAAAGCAACTGCTGCAACCTTTGTTCATCTGTCATCGACTGATCCGTCCATTTAGAATATCGAATGAACATATTTTTAAACCTCACTTTTAATTTTCAATCGTTCAGACCGTAAATTTTCTTAAACTCTTCATAACTTAATCTCTTCAATTCAAAGATATTGTCAACAAGCGTGTATAAATTGCCCCCAAGCCTCCCAACAACTTTTAATTTTTTTGGATTAACAACACCATCTTCAAGAAGCTCATCCCTAATGTGAAACATCACAACTTCACCAAACACAACAGAATTGGGGGCTTCACCTATCTCAATAATTTTGATAACTTTACACTCAAAATTTATCGGCGACTCAAGTATTCTTGGGGACCTAACAATATCACTATCAATTGGCGTAAGCTCTGCTATTTTGGCTTCGCTCATTCCATATGGGAAATCAACGGCGCATATATTCATCTTTTCCGCTATCTCTTCAGTGACGATGTTAACAACAAAATCACCATTAAGTTCAATGTTTTTCAAGGTATCTTTTTTATCACCATCTCTTTTCCTGTCTATGGAGATGTAAATTATAGGTGGCTTTGAACTTACGCCCCCAAAGAAACTAAATGGGGCGACATTGACAACTCCCGATTCATTTACCGTTGAAACAAGGGCAATTGGTCTTGGTATAAGAGCGCTTATCAAAAGTTTATACGCTTGAGATTTTGAAAGTTCTCCCGGTTCAATTTTCATTTGAACTATGTTACCTTTGTTTCACAATAATTGAGTTAAAAAAGGATTAGTTTGTTTTTCCTTTCCGATCGTGGTTGAGGGACCGTGTCCCGGATAAACCACAACATCGTCATCAAGAACAAAAAGTTTTTCCTGAATTGATTTTATTATCTCATCATAAGAGCCACCCGGAAGGTCGGTTCTCCCAATTGTCCCTGCAAACAATGTGTCACCACTAAACAAAACCTTTTCATTCTCCTCATAAAGACAAATGCTGCCAAGCGTATGACCCGGGGTGTGAATTACCCTTAACCTTAAATTGCCAACCTCAATCACATCTCCGTCGTTTAAAATTATATCCGGTCTAATTGCCTCAATCTTAAATGGAAGGTCATAAATTACGGACTTAGGATCTTCAAGCAAATGAACATCTCTTCGATGGATAGCAACCTTAGCTGCAGTCAAATGCACAATTTCAGAATCATCGGCAATATGATCCCAATGCCCATGCGTGTTAATTAAACAAAGAATTTCACAACCTTGCTTCTTCGCCTCATCTACAATTTCTCTTGCTGAATCTTTCGGAGCATCGATCACAACAGCATAATTACTTTTCTCATCAATTACGAGATAACCAATGGTCAAAAGTGGACCTGATTCAAAAGCTTTAACTATCATCCCGAACCAAATTTTGTTTTAAAATTCTTCCCTTGTTCTACTTGAAAAAATGCTTACGACCATATCTTTATAAGAACTGATGTTATCAACTTCATCCTTTGCTATCCTTGAAAATTGATGCAAACCATCAAGCACAAATTCCATCGCCGTCGCCATCGCATATTTATCATTTTCATCAACTTTAAGATACTTTTTCGCAATTTCTTTTAAACCCTTTACTTTACAAAGCTCAGCATAGAAAGCATCAATTGGCATCTCATCTGAAATTTCTATTTTATTTCCGCTCTCAAACCAAGCAATTATTTGAGCGTATTCTTGATGACTTGATTGAGCTTGCGTCCTCCCTTTTTCCTCGTAAGAGTGGTATCTTGACTTTGGTAATGGATCGGGGAAATACTTTTTAAACACTTCTCTTATCGCTTTGCCAATCAAAGCCTTACTTACCTTCACACTTCCCTCTTGCTCACCTTCAAAAACAAGTTCAACCTTCCCCGTTATACCTGGCAAGATGAAATTTAAATCACAAATTCTCGGGTAAATAACATCTTCATTAAGCCTTATAGCTCTTCTTTCGGCATTGCTTATAAGATTTTCCATACATGAAATCGTCAACCTTGCGCTCACTCCCGACTTTTGATCGACAAACTCACTTGTCCTTGCTTGAAACGCCACTTGCTCGATTATCTCTTTAAAATAGTATGGAATTATCACCTTTTTACCTGAATCCCTATTTAGCCACGCCTCTTGTTCTGTAATTTTAATCCCATCTTCAATTGTTCTTGGATAGTGAGTCAATATCTGCGACCCAATTCTATCTTTCAAAGGCGTTATTATATTTCCACGGTTCGTATAATCTTCTGGGTTTGCGGTGAAAATTATCATAATATCAAGTGGAATTCTTATGTTAAATCCCCTTATTTGAATATCTCGCTCTTGCATTATGTTAAATAAACCAACTTGGATTCTCGGCTGAAGGTCTGGGAGTTCGTTTATGACGAATATACCACGATTTGTTCTTGGGATTATACCCCAATGGATTACACCTTCATGCGAATAATAAAGTTTTTGCGTTGCTGCTTTTATCGGGTCTATATCCCCGATCAAATCTGCTATCGTGACATCAGGCGTGGCAAGCTTTTCACCATATCTTCTTTCCCTTGGAAGCCATTCAATTTCAACATCATCACCATACTCTTTCACAAGGTCAACACATCTTTTGCAAAGTGGCTTATAAGGGTTATCGTTTATCTCACACCCTTTAATTATCGGGATATACTCATCGAGAAGGTTCACAAACATTCTTGCAATTTTTGTCTTCGCCTGTCCCCTTAAACCCAACAGGATTATATCATGCTTTGAAAGTATCGCATTTACTATCGCTGGGATCACGGTTTTATCGTAGCCGATTATCCCCGGGAAAAGAACCTCATTATTTTTGAGTTTTTGAATCACATTCTTTCTCAATTCTTCCTTGACAGGAAGGACTTTATATCCAGAGCGTTTCAGCTCACCTATCGTTTTCGCAAATTTCATTTTTAGAAGTTAAATTTTGTTGTAAATTTTTTTAACAAAACGAAAATACAGATTAAATGAATCCTCAAAAAATCTTAATAATCAGGTTAAGTTCCATTGGCGACATCGTTTTAGCAACTCCGCTTATAAGAGTGTTAAGAAATAAATTCA
Organism: Candidatus Kryptonium thompsonii; assembly: GCF_001535985.1. Lineage (NCBI taxonomy): Bacteria > Pseudomonadati > Candidatus Kryptoniota > Candidatus Kryptonium > Candidatus Kryptonium thompsonii. The sequence goes on from NZ_CZVS01000008.1 coordinate 22,967, forward strand.
CCGCATCTCAAATTGACTTTATAGTAAAAAAAGAATTCTCCGAACTTTTAAAGTTCAACCCAAATCTGACAAATTTGATCGAGTTCGATTCAAAAAATGGTTTCAAAGAACTATTAAAATTAAAGATACTGATTTTAAAAGAAAGATACGATTTAATTATCGACATTCACAATAATTTGAGAAGCCTATTTTTGAGAACTCTATCAGGTGCGAAGGTAGTCAAAATTAACAAGCGAATTTTCAAAAGGTTCCTTTTGGTAAAATTTAAAGTTAATCTATACAAAAATGCAATTCACACTGTAGAAAAATACATTGAGCCTGTTTCAAAGTTTTCTATCAAAAATGATAACCAGGGTCTTGAGGTATTTGTTCCTGAAGATACGATTGACAAGATGAAAAAGAAAATTAATTTTTCCGAGCGAGACCTTTACATAGCAATTGCTCCATCAGCGAAGCACGAGACGAAAAGATGGTTGCCTGAAAGATTTGCACAACTTGGAGATGAACTTGTAGAAAAGTTTAACGCAAAGATCATCTTGCTCGGAGGAAAAGAGGACAAAGCAAGATGCGAAATTGTTGAACATTTGATGAAGAACAAACCTATAAATCTATGCGGACAAACCACGCTTCTTGAATCATCCGCAGTTTTATCTTTGTGTAAACTTCTCATCACAAATGATTCGGGCTTGATGCACATTGGCTCAGCCATGAAAACGAAGATAGTTGCAATTTTCGGTTCAACCGTCAAAGAATTCGGCTTCTTTCCATACGGTACTCAAAGTATCGTAGTTGAAAAAAACATCCCATGCCGACCCTGCTCGCACATTGGACGGGAGAAATGCCCAAAGGGACATTTCAAATGTATGAGGGATATAGAAGTAGAAGATGTTTTCAACGCCTGCGTTGAGCTGATGAAGTGATTTTATTGAAGGGGGCAAAAAATGCATTTTTCTCTTGACAAATAAAATTTTAGTTATTAAATTAGTTTTGAGATTATGGATTTATTTGAGGGAAGAGCATTTGACAAGCCTTGAGAATCGGTATAGATGTTAGGGAGAGAGCAACGAGGGTCAATCGGGCAAGCAAAAAGTAAAAAACAAAATTTACGGAGGTAGCCATGAGAAAAGCTATTTTGTTTCTAACGCTTTTCTTGTACACAATTTCTTTCACACAAACTCCAATGAGTGGTACATATTACATTGGGGATCCAGGAACTAAACCGGGGGGCGGTGACCCAGAATTCACAACATTATTTGCCGCTTGTTCTACACTGACCGCAAATGGAATTAATGGTCCCGTAATTATGTATTTTACTCAATCAAAAACCTATATAGAACCTACCGATGTTTACTTAGGTGTTAATGGAACAAGCTCAACTAACACGATAACCTTTAAACCCTATTACGGAGTAGTATGTACTTTATCTTTTACAAGTACTCAGATAAGATCCAGCGGTATTGATGGACATTGGGTTATAGGAACAAATAATTATAACGTTCAAACATCATTAATACCAACTCATTATGTTACTATAGATGGTTCAAACAGTGATGGTGGAACTTCGAAAGATTTAACTATTTTGGGGGGAGCAACTTCAGGTCAAAAATCTGTTATCAGAGTTTTTGGAAATAATGATTACATAACAATAAAAAATTGTATAATCATTAATCGCAGTTCATCTGCAAGTTCGACAGCCCCTATACAATTTACAAATAGAAATGATGGAACAAATAATTACACTCCAGATTATTACACCATTGATAATAATACTTTAGAAAGTTTGAGCGGAAATGGAGGGTTAGGGTTATTTCTAAGCAATTCTGGAACTCCAACAGTAGGCATGACCGGCGTTACAATATCAAATAACATTATTTCTCATAGGGGTACTCGCGGAATAATGTGCAATTATGTTAATGATGCTAACATATATGGAAATACAATTAGTGCTGATATGCAAATGGCATCTGCTGCTGGCGCTGGAATTTGGTTATCAACAGGCACATCTGCCTCTGGTACGTTTAACATATATAATAACAGATTCACAAATCTCAGATTTCTTAACAATACCGCTGGCGTAAGCAATGGTTATATAGCGATTGATAATCAATTAGCCTCACCCAAAGTTGTTAATATTTACAATAACTTTATAACCGGGTTTGTTACTACATCTGCGGTTTCTAATTCAAAAATTTATGGTATAAGACATATAAGCACTTCTACATCTAATATTTACTTTAATACAATTGTACTTCCCGAAATGGTGGACATGTCAAATTTTGGTTCATCTTTTATTGCCGGAATTGCTTTTGCAACGGCAGCTACACCAGAAGCTTCTCCATCAGGAACAGTAAATATTAAAAATAATATTATCATTTCTAATGAAACCTCTATGAAAACTTGGGGAATTAGGAGGGTTGGAACTAGCGGAACTTTTAATTCCGACTACAATAATATTTATTTTGTACCTAGCGACAGTAATTTTACAGGTTTTTGGAATAATACAAATCAAAAAACTTTAGCCGATTGGCAGAGTGCTTCTGGTAAAGACGCAAATTCTGTTTCAAAAAATGTAACATTTGTCTCGGGCACAGATTTGCACCTCTCTGGCAGTTCAATCAAAGATCCGGACCTTGTTGGTACGCCGATAAGTGGGATAACAACAGATATTGATGGCAATACAAGACACTCAACTTATCCATTTAAAGGCGCAGATGAAGGCCAACTTCCAATTGTAAGTGCGCAAAAGGTTTTTGATAATGGTGGAACAAGCACAAATCCAGGTGCACAAAATTATCCAGTTCTTGCAATTAACTTCACGGTTGATGATGGGTATGCAAGACTTGCGGGTTTAACAGTTAGAAAGTTTTTGAATGCGGGCGGAACTTTAGCAGGTGACGCTGAGGTAAGTGTTGAAGCATGGAATGATGTAAATGGAAATAACCAAGCAGACTCCGGGGAGGAGTTAGGAAGCGGAACATTTAGTAGTAATGTGGCAACGATTAATTTTTCAACTTCTCAAACTATCACGCCTGGTCCTGGATTAAGAATTCTTCTCACAATTGATGTAGATCCAAGTGCTGATCCATCGCATTGGGTAGCTTTGAGAGTTGAAAGTCCAAGTGATGTTAATGTGACTTCACCCGCTGAGAAAAGCTCAACGAATTATCCATTACAAAATCAACAAGATATTTCATTGCCTGTTCAGGTCGTCGGAATTTCCTATGAGGTAAGCGGTGCCACCGTTAAGTTGAGAATAAGGACTCAGGTTGAAAGCAATGAATTTCTTGGCTTCAACATTTATAGGAGTGATGATGGGATCAAATATGTTCTCGTAGGTTCATATAGTAGCAATGCTGAATTGAAAGCCAAAGGTTCATCTGCATTTGGTGCGGAGTATGTTTTTGTAGATAAAGGTTTAAGCAAGTCGGGCAAGTATTATTATAGAATTGAGGCAGTGGGCAAAAATGATCGAAGAGACTTAGATATAATTGAGGTCAACATTGAGGTTCCAAAGAAATATGTCTTATATCAAAATTATCCAAATCCATTCAATCCTTCGACGACAATTGCTTTTGAATTGCCTGTTGATAGCCATGTCAGACTCGAAATTTACAATACAGCTGGTCAGAAAGTGAAGGAAATATTTGTTGGTGAGTTGCCAGCGGGTTACCACAAATTTACAGTTGATGGACGAGATTTGTCAAGCGGTGTTTATCTCTATATTTTGAGGGCTGGTAATTTTGTCGATGTTAAGAAGATGGTGTTGGTGAAGTAAACTTACCTTTCGACTTCTCTAAGTTTTAGAAAGGAATCATGAACTCACCCCCTAACCCCCTCTCTAAATTTAGAGAGGGGGAACTAAAGGGGTGAGTTTGTTTTTTTTTCTGACTAACTCCCCTAACCTTTTTCCAAGTTTTAGAGAGGGAAATTTAAGGGGGTGAGTTTTGGACTTCAAAATAATAAAATCTATCATGAGAATTTTGCTACTATTACTTTTAGCAAGCTTTAGCTTTGTTGGCAAACTGGTTTCAGATTCTTGGATTCGAATTAATCAACTTGGATATGAACCCGATGCAGTTAAAATTGCAGTGCTGATAAGTGAAGAAAACTTAAAGATAAAATCATTTGAAATTGTTGATGCTATTTCTGATAAAGTTTTATATCGCTCATCAAAAATCGAAAGAACCGGGGCATGGCAAAAATTTAAATCTACTTTTAGATTAAATTTCAGCAATTTTAAGAAAGAAGGATTGTATTACATTCGGGCGGGGAACTCAAGATCACCAATTTTTAGAATTGCCAAAGGAATTTATAACGGATCTCCCGATTTCTTACTGCAACATATCAGACAACAGCAATGTGGGTATAATCCCTTCTTGAAAGATTCCTGCCATACCCATGATGGTTTTATAGTTTATCACCCAGAGAAGGAAGGAGAACATATAGATGTCGTCGGTGGCTGGCACGACGCATCTGATTATTTGAGATATGTGACAACCTCAGCAACCGCAACTTTTCAATTGATGTTTGCATATTACAAAAATCCAAACGCATTCGGGGATAAATTTGATGCAAACGGAGATTCAATTCCTGATGGAATTCCAGATGTTTTAAATTCCGCAAAATGGGGGCTTGACTGGTTGTTGAAGATGAATCCATCAAAGGGTGAGATGTATCATCAAATTGCCGACGATCGAGATCATCGAGGATTTCGCTTGCCCACCAAAGATACCGTTAGTTATGGAAAGAGACTTGAACGGCCTGTTTATTTTGTAACGGGGGAACCACAAGGATTATTCAAATATAAGAACAGAACTACTGGCGTTGCATCAACCGCTGCAAAATTCGCCTCCGTTTTTGCCTTCGCAACAGTGGTTTTTAAGTATTTTACAGATGAATTAAAATCAACGCTTATTGAAAAGTCAAATGATGCTTATGAATTTGCCAAATCAAAACCGGGCGTTTGTCAAACTGCCCCCTGCAGAGCGCCCTATTTCTATGAAGAGGAAAATTATGTAGATGACATGGCTTTAGCAGCAAGCGTGCTTGCGAAAGTATTGGATGGTTCTACTTATTACAATGAAGCGATTAACTACTTAAGAGCTGAACCCATCGTCCCATGGATTGGGAAGGACACAGCACGCCACTATCAATGGTATCCATTTATTAATCTTGCCCATTTCTTTCTAATTGAAAATTCTCGTGGAAGACAAAAACAGGAAATTTTAAATTACATTAAATCTGGATTAGAACTAATTGAGACAAAATCAAAAAATAACCCCTTTAGGATCAGGGTACCTTTCATCTGGTGTTCAAATAATTTGATTGCAAGTATCTTAACACAATTTAGACTTTATCATCAGTTAACCGGAGATAAAAGATTTCTTGAACTTGAAGCATCTCATCGGGATTGGCTTTTTGGATGCAACCCTGGGGAACAAGCATGATCGTTGGTTTTCCCGAATGGGGTGATTTTCCAGAAGAACCGCATTCGGCTTTCACAGCAATTTATGGATACCCCATAAATGGCGGACTTGTCGATGGACCAGTTTACACATCGATATATAAAAGTTTAATCGGCATTGCTTTACATCGCCCCGATGAATATGGGGAATTTCAAACTGATTACATCGTTTACCACGACGATTACGGAGATTACTCAACAAATGAACCAACCTTAGATGGCACAGCAAGTCTTGTGATGTATCTTTCCTTTCTATATAACCCTGAGGTAGAGCGAAAAGTCAATCAACGCTGATTATACGACCTTGAAAAGGCTAACTATTTCCCTCAATTAAGCTTGATTAAATAGTTTTTCATCCTTTCTTAAAAAACATAAAAAATTCTTGACAAATACCATTTTGATCATTAAATTGAAGGTGGTGAATTTACTTTGGAGAGTTTGAGCAAATCTTTGAGGAACGAATGTGTCGTGAATAGAGGGGCAATTGTAGACAAGGGTTAATTTGACAAAATAAAAAATAAAATTGCGGAGGTAGTTATGAAACCTCGGTTACTTTTGGGGATATTTCTCTTTACAATTTTAATTACAGCAATCCTTGAGGCACAAGCGCCGACCTTATCAAATATATGGAACCCAACAACTGGCGCAGGTCAAAAATGGACATCCTACAGATTTAGAGATGCAGCCATTGTAAAAGGTGGCACATACGATGGAAGAGTTTACATCACGAGCTCAGCAACAACAATAGGCATAATTTACTATGATAAAGCAAACACAGTTGACAGGGAAACAACACCAAGTACAACCCCAGATGGTTCATTTGCATCAACAATGCCTGATGGTAGTTCTTGGGGAACAGCATCTCCCTATGGAATAGCAATTGATGATAGCGGATATATCTATGTTGCCTCTTACGGCAATAAAAAAATAGCGCGTTATAAAGTTGGTGAAGAAGCAACAAGCGGGATCATTTTGAAAGATATCACTGGTACTACTGATCTTGTGCTTCAGGCAAGCCCAAGATTTATAAGAGTTGAAGGTGCTGGGGAAAACGCTAAAATCTACTATGGTGATGGGGTTTCAAAAACAGGTACTCGTGGTGTATATGTAATTTTTAGAAGTGGAGCTGGATGGAAAGATTCGCTTTTGTTCAATGTTTCGTTTACCTCTTCAATAGCAATTCAGACTGTGCTAAAACGCCCGGGTGCAAATACAATTTATGTGAGTTACAATGGTTCCCCGTACATGGAGAAATTTGATTATGTTGACGGGAGTTGGGTTAAAGATGCCAATTTTATTCCGCATAATTTTACAGTGTCACAATTAATGGGCCTCAACTTTATAGACTCCACGGGTAATTTTATAATAGCAGGTGATGGTAGCAATAGGACATTTAATATTCTTGATGCTGAAACTGGCGTAAGATATGCTGGAATAAACTTTGGTGTTAGTGGAGAGGCTCTTGATAATGCAGCTGTAGGCGTTGCTTATAACGATTCAATATTTTTTGCAGTTGGGAGCAGAAGTGCAACAGCTGGAGTATTTGAGAAAATAACATCAAGTTATGCAATTAAAAATGAGTATTATAGGACAGTAAGCAGTGGTTCATGGAGCAATTTGAGCATATGGGAAATGAACACAGGTTCAGGTTGGACTTCTGCTATACGCTATCCTTCGTTTTTCAGCCGAGATGTAATTGTAAGGTCTGGACACACCGTAAACGTTGATATAAATGTGACAATTGCTCAAACGACAATTGAAAGTGGAGCTGTTGTAAAGATTGATTCGGCTAAGACACTTACTATAGCAAATGGACCTGCAACTTATGACCTTGATATCAATGGAACTTTACACAATTATAAAGGTACAATTTCAGTTGTTTCCGGGTTGCCCACGACGATCAAGGTTTGGCGCATCGGTGGAACTTACATACATAACACAACAACAGGGCTTGCAACACCGTTAAATTATGCCGTTATTGATACAAATAGTACTATTGAATTTCGCGACTCAGGAACACCAACTATCTCTGGTAGAACATACTGGAACTTGAAATTTACAAGCGACTCAACTTACTCATATACAAATTCAGTTGGTTCAAGCCCATTTACAGTTAATGGAACATTTACAATTGGCCGTGGAGTTACATGGACGCTGACCTCCGGATTTACCGGGGCGTTAAATATTAATGGTGACTTTATCTTGGACGGAACATTTAATACCAGAAGAAGCTTTGATATAAAATCCGATAAAACACTTTACTTAAACGGCGTTTTAAACCTTGACAGCACTATAACAGCTACGATTAATGGCACAATAGTTGGAGGAGACACCGGCTATGTCAAAGGTGTTGGTAGTTTCGTTCTCTCAGATAATGCTGTATTTAAAACAAAACATCCCAATGGTGTAAATGGAACTTTGATTCATACTGGTTCATGGAGTTTGAGCTCTTTAGCAAGGTATATTTTCAATGGCGCAAGCCCGCAGATAACAGGCGATTCATTACCTGTTACTATAAGTTATCTTGAGATAAACAATCCAGCTGGGGTTACACTAAGCCATTCCCATGATGTGGATACACTGATATTGACATCGGGTAATTTATCTGTTCCAAATGAATCATTTAGGATAACGGTATACAAAATATTCAATGCTGGTTTGAATAAAGTTACTGGAGCTGGTGGATTCTCACTTTACGCAAATGCTACATTTAAAACAGCAAATCCATATGGTGTTGATAGCACAATAACCACTTCACAAATTTCCCTGGCTGAATGGAATACGATATGGGAATTCAATGGGACAACTTCACAAAAAACCGGCATCTTGATCCCTAATATCATTGGCAAACTAGTTGTAAATAATTCTGCGGGTCTAAGCTTATCAAAGGATATATCGTCCAACGAGCTTGAATTTGTCAAGGGGAAATTATATTTGAACGACAAAGACTTCTATCTCTATTTCCCCAATATAACGGGACATAATAAAGACCGTTATGTCGTTGCCGACAGCTCAGGTGAATTAGAGTTTGGTATATCAATTCCGGATTCCGTTTTTGCACCAATTGGAACGAAATCGGTATATTTGCCTGTGGCGGTTAAAGATTTAAACTCACCGAGTCTTTATAAGGTTGCTTTCAGAGTTGATGGTAAAAACCCGACTTTGGGAAGAGCCGGGAGAGCTAAGAATCCGCTTTTAAATACTTGGTATTTCAAAATAGGAGATGCGCCCGATCAAGTTTATGACTCTGTAAAGATATGGTTCTATTATCCAAAGTCGATAAGACAAGCAGGATTTACCCAATCCCTCGCGTTTGTTGCCAAATGGAATCCTTATTCAGGTGAATGGACTCACTACAAACAGAAAAGCACACCATCAGCTGACCTTGATACATCGTATGTTTCCGTGGTCTTTAGCGAGATAAAAGGTGATACAATTGTTCATCTATATGCAATTTTCTGGGGTAATATACCTGAGATTCCAGTCTCATGGGAAATTGCTCAAGCGAAACGCGACCTTGATAACAATTTCATCCCTGACCTCCTTGACTCAACTGTCACAGTCACTGGAATCGTAACATCTCCTAATTTTGTTCCGATTGCCTCAGGTAAACCAGCGATTTCATATTACATACAAGACGAGACAGGAGGAATTAATGTTTTTCGAGATGGTCTACCTGATACTTTGAAACTTAACATCGGAAATTTAGTTAAAGTTAAAGGAAAGATATTCCAGTACAATGGCTTAACTGAAATTATTCCAGATAGTTTAGATCCATTCGGAAATATAACCATATTAAAACCAGATAGCGTCCCACCTAATCCCGTTAAAATTTCAATAGCACAATTCCTTTCAAACCCTGAAAAATATGAAGGAATGTTAATCAAAATAGACACACTGTGGAAAAAGTCTGGAACATGGCCCGGTGCAGGTTCAAATGCAAACATAATTGTCTATGATAAAGATTCGAATCTACCTATTGTTCTAAGAATAGATGCTGATACAGATATAGATGGAAGCCCTGAGCCACGATATCCAATAAGCGTAGTTGGCATTGCAGGACAATTTCATACAACTAGAAAAGATACTGGCTATCAACTCATTCCTAGGTTTATGACAGATATTACAAAGATTAATCTCCTTCCAGTTGCACATTTAACATCCCCTGATGATAGGCAAGCATTTGGGATTGTTCATGATAGCGCCACGATTACATTTACATGGTCGAAACCATATGATCTAAATGTCCCACCTGATACGATAACGCATGTTGTTTTCAAGATTTCATCACTGCCAACCTTTGTTACGGTTTTGTACAGCGATACACTTTCACCCTCTGATACAACGATAAGCATTTATCATTACATCTTCAGAGCGATGTTCCCGGTAAATATTGACACGATCGATATCTTTTGGGCGGTGTTTCCATTCGATGGAGAAGGTTACGGAAAGAGTGAGATACGCAGATTAAGATTGATAAAGCGACCAACACCTGTAGTTGAACAACCAAACGAGATACCATCTGATTATTATCTCGCTCAAAACTATCCAAATCCATTTAATCCTGTTACGACTATTGAATTTGGATTGCCTGAGGAATCTCAAGTTAAACTTTCTGTTTATAACATAATTGGTCAGGAAATTAAGGTTTTACTGAACGGGGAATTAAAAGCTGGAAGGTACAAAGTAAACTTTGATGCTGGCGAGCTTTCCTCAGGCATATATTTCTACATGTTGAAAGCCAACGATAGAATATTTAAACGAAAGATGGTTTTGATCAAGTAATGAATATGAACTCACCCCCTGCCCTCTCTCTAAATTTAGAGAGGGGGAATTGAAGGGGGTGAGTTTGTTTTTTTTCTGACTAACTCCTCATTCCCTCTATAAAAGCTTAAAGAGTGGGGAACTAAAGGTGAGTTTTTTATTTCAAGTTTAAAGTTCTATACGCAAATTTGTTCTTGATTATGTTCAATGCTAGTTTCACCTTCCCAACATACTCATTCCAAATTCTTGAATGCCTTACTGATAGAACTCCGATGAAAGAAAATCCAGCAAAAAACATCATTTGAAAAGGTAACGCAGCAAGTTCAAGATAATACACGCTTATCATCATCCCAATGAGCATATATATCGCAAGTAAAATTTCGACATAAGTCACCCATTCAACTCGTGAAGCAACATATCTTTTCGTTTCCCATTTTTCCTCCGTCCCTATAAGCCCATATTTTGGTGTTCTAACAAATTCAGTTTTCTCCCTCAACAATGCTAAGATAACAGCCCTTGTGTTGTTAACTGCAAGTCCCATGCTTCCAGCGAGAAATAATGGAAATAAAATTATCTTATCTTTCCAATTGCTGTAAATCTCTCTTTGCGCAAGCGTGTAAACAAGAAAAGGTCCGAAGAACGGCAACACAAAAACGCCCATGACGAAATAATACCAATCGTAATCGCCTCTTTCTTTTATCATCACAACAAGTGGGTTGAGTAAAGCGGTCAACAAGATAAATGGAAAAACCAAATTGTTTGTTAGATGGAAGGTCGCTTCAAGCTTTACTTTCAAAGGCAAATTTTCTCTCCAAATTTCACCAAGATATTTTAATCCCACTTCAATCGCGCCCTTAGTCCACCGAAATTGTTGAGACTTTAAAGCATTTATCTCAGATGGCAGTTCAGCAGGTGAGACGACATCTTTTAAAAATACAAACTTCCATTTTTTAAGTTGAGCTCTATAGCTCAAGTCCATATCCTCCGCAAGCGTATCACCTTGCCAATTTCCAGCGTCTTCTATGCATGACCTTCTCCATATTCCACCTGTTCCGTTAAAAGTTATAAAAAAACCAGATTCATTTTTTACATACTGCTCCATTATGAAATGTCCATTTAATGCAAGCGCTTGCGCTTGGGTCAAAAGCGAATAATTTTCATTCAAATGTTCCCATCTGGTTTGCACCATCCCAATGTTTCCATCAAGATAAAAATAGGGCAATGTCTTCTTCAAAAAGTCTGGCTTCGGGACGAAATCAGCGTCAAAGATAGCGATGAAATCACCCTTTGCAAACTTCATCCCATACTTTAAGGCGCCCGCTTTAAAACCTTCCCTTGTTCCCCTTCGTATATGTTCAATATCAAAACCTTTAGCCTTCAACTCCATCACTTTTAAAGCAACAACTTGAACCGTTTCATCCGTTGAGTCATCAAGAACCTGAATTTGCATTTTTTCCTTTGGGTAATCAATCCTACTTACAGCATCAAGCAAGCGGGGAGCAACATAAAGTTCATTATAAATCGGAAGTTGAATCGTAACATTTGGATAATTTTCTTCGCTTCCGAAAAGCTCCTCAAGCGTTTTAGGCTTTAATTTTTTCTTCCGACCCTCAATCTCGTCCTTCTTGTTTTTAAAGTAATAATAAACAAGCACGAAGCCATGAGAACCGAAAATTGAAAGGACAAAGATCGAAATAAAATAAATTGCAAGGACAAGTGCTTCCATAAATCACTCCTTTTAAATTAATTCTACCTTTACCAATTTGCTACCGTTGCCAACAAGATATCCTCAGAAAGTTTTTCTATAGCCTGTTTAATTCCAAGTTGCAAATTGTTCTGTATATTTCCTTCAAGCTCATATTCTCCCCAATTTGAGAAAGTTCTTTCCCAAACCTTCGTGCGCTTGACCATATCATAAAAACCTACTCTAACGGTTATAGTTATCCTTGACTTCACTACTCTCTCTCCAGTGCCGACGACAACTGGGTTATCTTGAACGCTTACTATAACTCCTTCAAGAAGTGAACTTGCCGTGCTTTTATCGGCAATTTTTAATGTATTATCCAAAATAAATCTTTCAACGATTTTATTTGTCAATTCCTCTCTAAGAGTTGCTCTGCCATAACCACTCTGGTCATCAAAAACAGGTATAGCTATCGTCTTCAAATGTGGCGGAACAGATGCACCTGTAAAAGAATACCTACAACCATATATTAAAACAACAGCAAATATAATAAGTTTGATTCTAAAACGAAAACTATCTTTTTTGCCTTTCCTCTTCAAGCCCATACTCTTTTATTTTTCTGTAAAGTGTTCTCTCGCTTATTTTCAAAGCCCTTGCTGCAAGTCGTTTGTTCCAATTAAATCTTTCAAGCGCTGCCTTTATCATTCTCTTTTCCATATCAACAAGTGAAAAGTTCTCGACTACTGTACCAGTTTTTAAATCAATTTTAGCCTCTGGCAAAGCAAGGGGTGATGAAACTTGCCTTGCGAAAAACTCAATAAAATTGCCAAGTAGATTTCTGATTTCGATCAAATCACTTTTTATATCAACCAAAGCCCTATAAATCAATTCCCTATCCGCCTGTTCACCCGATTTCCCATATCTTATCGGCAAATTCCTGCTATAATCAAACTGATTAAAACCATACCTCAAATACTTTCTAACCATATTCGCATCTATAACTTTCCCACTTTCGAGAACAAGTATGCTTTCGACAAAATTTTTCAACTCGCGCACATTTCCAGGCCAGTGATAACTTATCAAAATTTGCATTGCGTCATCTGTTATCCCTGCAAAAGCAACTTTATTTCTCTCACAAAACTGAGCGACAAACTTTTCAAACAATACAGGTATATCCTCCCTTCTCTCACGAAGCGGTGGAATATAAATGTTGACCGTCCTTAGACGATAGTAAAGGTCTTCCCGAAAATTGCCACGCTTTACTTCTTCATCGAGATTTTTATTTGTCGCAGCTATAACTCTAACATCCACCTTCCTTAGTTGTGATGAACCAACCCTCATAAATTCGCCAGTCTCAATAACCCTCAAAATCTTAACTTGAGTTGCGATCGGCATATCACCAATCTCATCAAGGAAAATTGTTCCACCATCTGCCATCTCAAAATAACCCTTTCTCGTCTCGATTGCTCCAGTAAACGCTCCCTTCTCATGTCCAAACAACTCTGACTCAAGGATTCCCTCAGGTATAGCGCCTGAGTTAACAATTACAAATGGACCATCCGCCCTCTTGCTTTCCCCATGAATCGCACGAGCAACAAGCTCCTTACCAACACCGCTCTCGCCAGTGATTAAAACAGTGATATCCGTTGGAGCAACTTGCTTTATAACAGCGATGATTTCTCTTACAGCCTGCGACTCTCCATAAATCCCGTATTTCTCTTGTATGTCTTCTTTCAAAACCATCACGAATTTATAGCTCTATTTTCATTCCGTCATAAGCAAGTTGGATATTCATATCAAACTTTGCTCGAGCATATTCAGTCATCGTCGTTAAATCTTTATCTGGAGAAACATGCGTCAAGATTATCCTTGGGATATAAAAATCAGATACGACATCAATTATATCCTCAATTTCAATGTGGGAACACTCAATAAGCAAAAGATCAAGTCCATCAAGATAATCTTTAACTTCATCCACAGAATGGAGATCCGATGAGAAAAGAAAGCTTTTCAGGTTGACACCATCGTTTGTAACTTCTTCAATTAAATAACCATATGAGACTGTCTCAATGCCGTAAAGTTCAGTGTATTTTTTATATTTCTTTAAATGCTTCGTCGGGAAAAGTTTCATCTTCAAATTCTCAATAGCAAAAAATTCTCCTTCTGGCAAAGGCAAAAACTTATACTCAAAATCAAACCTATCCCTGAAAATATATAAAAATGCCAAAAATTTCTCAACCGCATCAATATGTTTTGCAGGTAGATAAATTTCTATCGGCTTAGTTCTGTTTCTCCACTTGAAATATTGAAGTAATCTTGGTAACCCAATGAAATGGTCAGCGTGTGTATGAGAAATAAAAATTTTCTCAATCATATTGACATCAATCCCGCTTCCAGCAATTGAAGATGATGCACCTTCGCCGACATCTAACAAAATCATTTTTCCATCAAGTTCAACCCCAACACAAGTTTGAACTTTCCCTATCTCAGGTATTCCAGAGCCACTCCCAAAAATTGTAATTCTCATCTTACTTCTAATGTTGAGATGATAAAACTTTCTCTTCCAAATCGTCTTTTAATTTCCATTCTTACTGCTTCCGCTTCATTTCTATTATAAAAGCATCCAACCCAGACAAGGTAAAACAACTTTCCATCTTTAAACTTTGTGCGAAGTTCCGCCCCGTACCCTTTACTTTCAAAAAAATCTTTCTCCTTCTCAGCATTTTTTCTATCAACGAAAGCCCCAACTTGCAAAGAATAATTGCAATTGATCTTTGAATCAGCCGGTTTCACACTTGGCTTATTGGCAAATGGGACAGTTTCACCTTCCGGAAAACGAAAACTGACCCTGGCATAAGGGGACGCTGGGTAAAGAGTCTTCAATCTTTCAAGTTCATTCTTTGCTTGCTTATAATCACCCTTTGCATAAAAAAATTGAACAATTTTAAAAAGCGCATCATCAGAATACTCATTATCAGGATGATTTAGCACAATGTCATAATAAATTTTTATCGCCTGCTCCCCATCTTGATTCAAATTCGCCTCAAGATATTTCAAATTAACAGAATTAGGATAAACTTTTTTCAAACTGTCCAAAGCAGTTTTAACTGCGTCGACATTTCCAACCCTTAAAAGATAAAGGTAGCCACTTATGTCAACCTCCTGAGCGAAAGCAAAACTAATTATTAGAGAGAGCAGGAATATTTTTAGGATTGTTTTTTTCATGGAGAATTTTAACTATATCGCCAAATAAAGTTGCAGATGTCGCTTTGTTTATGCGGACAATAATATAATCGCCCGGTTTTATTTCATCACTTCGTGGAAAGATGACAACTTTGTTTGTGTCCGTTCTGCCCATCCATTGTTCGGATGAGCGTTTGCTTTCACCTTCGACAAGAACTTCAACCTCACTTCCTATCATACCTTGATTAATTTCGTGCGAAATCCTCTGTTGAAGTTCAATTATCTCGTTTAATCTTCTTATCTTCACCTCGTCAGGAACATCATCACCCATTTCATATGCTTTTGTTCCCTCTCTTGGCGAATACTTAAACATAAAAGCACCATCAAATCTAACTTCCTCAAGTAAGCTCAGCGTCATCTTGTGATCTTCCTCCGTTTCGGTTGGAAAACCAGCAATTATATCAGTTGACAAACTAACCCCCGGAATCGTCTCTCTTATCTTTTTAACAAGCTCAAGATAGTGCTTTCTATCGTAAGTTCTATTCATCAACTGAAGTATTCTATCCGAACCTGATTGCACTGGGAGATGGATATAGTTGCAAATGTTTGGATGTTCAGCGATCGTTTTAATTAATTTATCCGACATATCTTTCGGATGAGATGTTGTGAATCTAACTCTCATATTTCTATCAACTTGTGCGACAGCGGAAAGTAAATCTGCAAAGTCATAATCTCCATCTCTATAGGAGTTAACATTTTGTCCAAGTAGCGTAACTTCCCTATAACCTCGAGCTGAGAGCATCTCAACCTCTTTAACTATGCTCTTAAGTGGTCTGCTCCTTTCCCTTCCCCTCGTAAATGGAACAACGCAAAAAGTGCAGAATTTATCGCATCCCCTCATAACTGTAATCCAAGCGCTTATACCTTCTGTCCTAAGCGGAGTTATATCATCATAAGTTTCAACTTTCGATAATCTCACCGCAATCCCTTTATGACCAGCGAACGCATCGTTTACAAGTTGTGGAAGCTTTCTATACTCATCTGGACCAACGACTATATCCGCAAGGTTTTCTTCTTCTATCAATCTTTTCTTCAATCTTTCCGCCATACAACCTAAAACTCCAATGACCAAATTCGGGTTTCGCTTTTTATATCTTAAAAAGGAACTTAACCTACCTATCACCCTTTGTTCGGCATGTTCTCTTACGCTGCAAGTGTTCACAAGAATTACATCAGCCCTTGAAGCATCATCGGTGAGCGTATAACCGTGGTTTTTCATAATCCCAAGAACGATTTCAGAATCCGCAAGATTCATCTGACAACCGTATGTCTCTATGTAAATTTTCCTTGTCTCAGCCATTTCTTGAAGAAAATTTATTGGTTTTTGATGAGTCATCTTTGTATGTAAATTTACAAAAACATAGCTCGAAAAACAAGGATTCTCATTTCACTGGCTCTGGAACTTTTTCTTTTGTCAACTCCTCTCTAAGTTTGAAAAAGTACTTAAAGGTTAAAAATACAACCCCAATTGCGAGAGATAACAACAGCACATCGGTTATCATCAATGTTAAATTTTTCGACTCTATATATCTTTTCAAAAGAATTAAAAGCGAAGTTATTGTTGTCAAAATCATAAATCCAGCTGGGATAGCAGCGAAATACGCTTTAATTGATTTATGCGCAAACCATGCTGTCACAGCAACGAGCGTAAGAGCTGCTAAAAGTTGATTTGCCGAGCCAAATATTGGCCAAATTCTTTGATATCCATTTGTAAAAGCAAGCAACGCAGTTAAAGTTATACCAAGAATTGAGTTGAAAACTCTTGAGTCTAAAATCGCTGGTTTCTTTTTGAATAGAACATTCCATAACTCTTCAAAAAAGTATCGCATCAACCTGAAAAGAGTGTCAATTGTCGTTATCAAAAATCCTTCAAGCATTAAGATTCCAAATATGGTTCCATAAGAGATGGGAATCCCAATTCCTGTGCTAAGTATTTTCCCAACGCTTACTGCAAAAGCAAGCGGAGCGTTTCCTTGTTTCAAATGACCACCCTGCATAGGCCATACAAGCTCTTTATAATGCTCAAAATCGAGTGCACCAAGTATCGTAAAAGCAACGGCTAACCCAAGCAAAGATTCAAGAAGCATCGCACCGTATCCAATAAGATGAGCATGTTTTTCATTAGCAAGCTGTTTCGATGTTGTCCCAGTTGCGATCAATGAATGAGCACCTGAAACAGCACCACAGGCGATGGTCACAAATAAAAATGGCCAGACAAATCCAAGAGCCTCCATCGACTCATAATTTATATTGAAAGATGGAGCCTGAATCCTCACCCCAGCAAAACCACTTCCAACGATTCCCAAAACTAAACTAGCAAGACCAATATACAGAAAATGAACATTTGTAAAA
>NZ_CZVS01000009.1:0-40317 GCF_001535985.1 Candidatus Kryptonium thompsonii
CATTCTTTACATAATTAACTTTCTCCTTCTTCTCGCCTCTCGGATCATCATCAATTGCACCAGCGTAAACAAGTTTACCATCCTTATTTATTATGAACATATGTGGCGTTGTCTTTGCATCAAACATTTTTCCAACCTTGCCATCCGGATCCATCAAGTAAGCAGTGTAAGTTGCACTCCACTCATCGTAAATCTTCTTTAACTCCTTCGGCTCTCTGTAATCTCTATGTTTTGGATTCGTTGAGTTTATAATAATCCATACAACGCCTTTCTGCGTGAACTCTTTTTGAACCGATGTCATTATCTTTTCCCTATAAACACGCTGAACAAACGGACAATTCGGATTTGTCCACTCGAGAACCACAACTTTACCCTTGAAATCAGACAACTTAACAAGTTTACCATTTAAATCAGTCAAAGCGAAATCACTAACAACATCACCAACATTAACTTTATTCTTATCATCTGAAGCATGTGTGAATGCAAACACTATCGCTAACAACCCTATGATTTGCATTAACTTCATAGCGGGAGCTCCTTATTTTAGTTTTAAATTTAATTCATAACCTTCACCATTTATGACGACAATACCATTTAAAAAGTTCAACTTTGCATCTGCTGATGAAGGCATAGCCGTTAACTCCACCGTTCCATTTTTCACATTTATGCTTTTCAAATCAACCAAAAATTCTTTAATTAAATTAGGATAAAAATCAACCACTTGACCTGCCCTATTCCCAGCAAATTCAATTTTAATCAAATTTAAATTTCCCTTTCGCTCAACTCTAAAGTTTTTAACAGTTAACCCAGAGCTCTCAAAATCCCGAGGCAACAAATTTTTATATTTTTTGATCAATGCTATCTCAGTTTTCTTTGCCTTTCTCAGTGTATATTTAATCGTCGTGCCCCCGGGAACGCAACTTTCGCTACATACAAGCCAGTTAATTTTAGCTTCAATTATGCTTGATTTCGCCAATTTTTCCTTTGAAACAATTTTCACCGGTATCAAAAGGACAACCTCGTTATAATAGCCATACGAAATTATATCACCATGTGTTATCTTTCGTGGCATAGGGAACAAAATCTCACCAGCTTTTAAAGACGAAGGCAATGTTAATTTTATTTCAGGGGCAAGACCAGCATCGCCGGGATTTTGCCAGTAAATATACCATCCGGGGGAAATAGAAAATTTTACACCTAGGAAAAATTCATTGGAAACACCATCCCAATTAGAAATGATCTCAGCTTTAACTAAATTTTTCTCCTGCGATGACATTAAATTTTGAAACATAATTATCAAAAGAATCAAACTAAACACCAAGTTCCTCATACATTTGATCAATTAGTTCTTTATACTTTTGCTCAACAACTTTCCTTTTGACCTTTAATGTCGGAGTTAATTCACCATCTTCTATTGTAAATGGTTTATCAAGCAATCGGAAGTTTCTTATATGTTCGTGCTGGGCAAGATCTTTATTTATCCTTTTAATCTCCCTTTCAAACAATCTGTAAATCTCATCCCTGTGAATTAGCTCTTTTTCATCCTGGAATGATATTCCATGTTGTTTCGCATAATCTTTTATCGCTTCAAAATCTGGAACAATTAAAGCAGTTAAAAACGGTTTACCATCGCCAATCACAACAGCTTGATCAATGTAACTTGATTGAATCAACAAACTTTCTATCGGTTGGGGTGCTATATTTTTTCCACCTGAGCTGACGAAAATATGCTTTTTCCGATCAGTTATAACAAGAAAACCATCTTCATCGAAATAACCAATATCACCGGTATGAAACCAACCATCCTTCTCAATGACCTCAGCTGTTGCTTCCGGATTGTTGTAATAACCTTGCATGACATTTGGACCTCGGGCGAGAATTTCACCATCTTCAGCAATTTTTATCTCTACCCCCGGAATTGGTTTCCCAACGGTTCCAAATTTATAATCATCCAACCTATTCACAGTCAAAACCGGGGATGTTTCCGTTAATCCATATCCCTCAACAATTTTAATCCCGAGAGCTTCAAAAAATTCGCCAAGTTCTTTAGCAAGCGCAGCTCCACCTGAAACAAAGAATTTGATTCGCCCGCCCATTCTTTCTTTCAACTTTGAAAATACAAGCTTATTTGCAAGCGCATATTGAGATTTAAGCCAAGCTGGAACTTTACCCTTTTTACTTGCCTGAACATATTTCTTTCCAACATCAAGAGCCCAGTAAAAAATTTTCTTCCTTATCGCAGGTCCCGATTCAACTCCTTTTATTATTCTGTTGTAAAGCCTTTCAAACAACCTCGGAACAGATGTCATAATAGTTGGCTTTACCTCAAGCAAATTTTGTGCAATTGTATCTATGCTTTCAGCTAATGCAACGATTCCACCACAAGCAAATGCCGCATAAAATCCCGCCATCCTTTCAAATGAGTGCGAAAATGGAAGGTATGAGAGAAATGTATCCTCCGGCGTCATCGGGATAACTTGAGTCGCACTTAAGATGTTTGAGACAAGATTTTTATGTGTAAGAACAACACCTTTGGGATCACCCGTAGTTCCAGAAGTGTAAATTATAGTTAAAACATCTTCAGGCTTTACCTCCCTGATCCTATTTACCCAGTAATCTGGATTTTTTTCTCTAAAATCTCTTCCAAGTTCCATAAGTTCTCTCAAACTCAAAAGATAATCCGGAGCTGTGATTCCTTTCTCTGTAAAGATGATAACTTTATCAAGTGTTTTCACCTGGTCATAAATTTTTTCAACTTTTGAAAGTTGAACTTGGTTTGACACAAAAGTTCCTTTAACCCCAGCGTTGTTGAAAATATATTCAACCTGCTTAGCTGTCAAGGTGGGATAAACAGGAACATCTATTATCCCAGTGGTTGTCATCGCAAAATCAACTATTATCCATTCAATCCTGTTTTCAGAAATGATTCCAAATTTGTCCCCCTTATTTAAACCAAGTGCAGCAAGCCCGCACGCTGTCAGCTCAACCATCTCCCTTAATTCTTTGTATGAAAGTGGTTTATAAACCCCGGCAACTTTATAAAGATAAGCCGGCTTGTCTGAATCAATAAAATGGCGGGTTATGACATCAAACATTTCTGCAATTGTAGAAAAGGGTTTCACAACCGGCATACCTAAACCTCCTTATTTAGTTTGATTAGCTCTTTAATTGCGCTCAACCACTGCAAATGCAACTGCATAATTTAGAGAGTGGGAAATTGAAATATGAAATGAGCAGGACTCGAATTGAGCCTTAAGTTGGTTATAAAGAATGACCTCTGGTTTGCCGTATTCGTCATTTAAAATCTCAACATCTTTCCATTTAAAAATTCCACTCCATCCAGTTGATATTGCTTTGCTTATCGCCTCTTTTGCTGCAAATCTTCCGGCAAGGTGCTGATATTTGTTCTTTTTTGAAAGGCAATAATCTATCTCACGCTGTGTAAAAATTTTCTTAAGAAAATGTTCCCCCCATCGCTCTGTCAAGTTCTTAAATCTTTCTATCTCAACTATGTCAACTCCTACACCCATTATCATTCCCAACCGTTTTCTTTTTTGATTATATCTATCAACTCAGTTATATCATTCAACTCATAATCTGCCTCTGGATTTTGCGTGTTGAATGTATCACCATATCTTGCGAAAGCCGTTTTCATTCCAACTTTCTTCGCTCCCACAACGTCCCTTTCAGCCCAATCACCAACCATTATGGCTTCGTGGGGCTCAACCCCTAGAAGCTCCAATGCTTTAAGGAATGGAACCGGGCTCGGTTTTCTTTCACCAGTATCGTCAAAGGTAATTACATGATCAAAGATATGATGAAAGTTTAAATAACACAACCTCAACCACGCCTCACGAGCAGGGGCATCGGAAATAACAGCAAGCTTTAATCCCATTTTTAAAAGAGTGGTCAAAGTCATATAAACATGCGGATATGGGACAAGTGCTGCTTCGCGGGCTCTTCTATAGGCAACAACCCCAGCAGAAAGAATTTTGTAGTCCACTTTACCATAAATTTCTTTTAGGAAATCATCAAACACTTGTTGATATTCTATACCCTTTTCACGATAAATTCTATCGATCCTTTGCTTTGCCTCCTCAGGTGAAATTTTCAAACCAGCATCGATCATCGCATTTATAGCCGACTCGATTGCTTGTTTTTTCATCGTCATAAAATCGACAAGCGTATTATCAAGATCAAATATAACTGCCTTAATCATTTTGCTTTTTGCTTTTCGATTAATTTCAAAATCGCTTCTACTCCTAAAATATAACTTAAATGCCCGAAACCTGCAATATATCCTTTGCAGACCGGCGCGATTACACTTATTTGACGAAAGGTTTCCCCACTTTGTGCTCTAGCGTATATATTTGAAAGATGTACCTCGACAACAGGTATTTTCAAAGCAGATATGGCATCTCTTATCGCGTAGGAATAATGCGTGAAAGCCCCTGGGTTTATAACAACGCCGTCAAAATCCGAATCAATGAGCGAATTTAACTTGTTAACAATTTCACCTTCAAAGTTTGAATTGAAAAATTCAAATTCAACATTGGGAAACTCACTCATCAAAATTCCGTTGATTTCGTCAAGTGTTAAAGTCCCATAAATCTCCGGCTCCCTTTTCCCAAGTATACCTAAATTTGCACCGTGAATTATAAGTATTTTCATTCTTTGAGCACCTTTAACTTTGCAAGTTCCTCTTCAACTATGTTTTTTATATTCTCATCCATCAAATTTTCATCAATCCCCATCTCAACAATGCTCTGGGAAAGCAACGAAATTCATTTTTGAGTATTTGCAAGCTTATTTATCACTATCATCTTTTGTTCTTTTAAAACACAATATCCCCCTTCAAAATCCCCACGTTCATATCTTAAAGTTATGCCCAACCCTTTGACAAACTCTTCAAGTTCTTTAAGTATTGTTTCGGGCTTTCGCCTTTTCATAAACAATTGCACTTTAATTGTAAATCAAGTGTTTCTCTCTCACCTTAAGAAAATTTTTCAACTCATTCTCCCATGATTTTATTATTTCCTCAGGCTTCTTGCCTTCATCGATCATCAATCTAACTCTGTCCGTCCCCCACAATCTATCCTGACCCGCCGTTCTCCATTTGAATTCCGTAGGATACATTTTTTTCAAAGTGTAAAGAATATAAACTGCAGTTTTGACAGGTTCAAATTTCTCGCGATCGTAAACATTTAAAAAAACGCCATAACACTTTTGACCTTCGTATTTCGGGTCAATTGTAACCTTTTCAATGTCAACAGGTGTAAATTCAATCGGTTCAAATTTTATCCCAGGCAGATTATAAGAGTTAAGTTCATTTGCCAATTTTTGAGCGTCGATCCAAGGCGCACCGATCCATTCAAAAGGATGTGCAGTTCCCCTTCCCTCAGATACATTTGTCCCTTCGATGAAACATGTTGCGGTGTAAACGATGGCGGTATTAAGCGTCATCATATTTGGAGATGGTTTAACCCATGGTAAACCTGTTTGATCGAACCACATCTTTCTTAAGTAATTTTCCATTTTTATCACCGTTAGATCAGCCTTCACACCATTTTCAAGCCATCCCTCTTCATTAAACAACTTCGCAAGTTCTCCAACTGTCATCCCATGCGCAACTGGAATTGGATGAGGCCCGACGAAAGATTTAAACTTTGGCGCGAGCACCGGACCATCCACATAAAGACCACGAATTGGATTTGGCCTGTCAAGAACGATAAACTTTTTCCCAAGTTCAGCGCATGCCTCCATACAATAGCTCATCGTGGAAATGTAAGTATAAAATCTTGCCCCGACATCTTGAATATCAAAAATTAACACATCAATATCTTTAAGCATCTCCGGGGTTGGCTTCTTAACCTCGCCGTAGAGGGAATAAACTTTTATCCCTGTCTTCGTATCAACACCATGTGAAATGCTCTTACCGTCTGGAACTTCTCCCCTTATCCCATGCTCGGGACCGAAAAGGGCTACGATCTTAACATCTGGAATTGAATTTAAAACATCAACGATATGCCTGCCGTCAGGCAAAACTCCTGTATGATTCGTGACGATGCCAATTTTTTTGCCTTTTATAATGTCAAGATACTTTTCAAGAAAAACTTCGGCACCTATTTTAACGCGGTTACTTTGAGACAGAGATAAATTTAAGAGCAAAATGCTTAACATGATTATTTTCTTCATATTTGCATTTGAATTAATTATTAAAAGCCGGGGCAACAGCCCACGGCAAGATTTCTAACTTTCGTTAGAGATTAACTCGCTCTCGGAAAAGAAAAATGAAATTTCAATTTTCGCATTTTCAACCGAGTCCGAACCGTGAACAATGTTTTCTTGCTTGCTATCAGCATATAATCTTCTTATGGTGCCTTCCTTCGCCTCCTTTGGATCAGTTGCACCGATAAGTTCCCTAAAATCACTAACCGCGTTATCCTTCTCAAGGACCATTACGACAACCTTGCCAGAGTTCATAAATTTAACAAGATCATTATAAAATGGCTTTTCTTTGTGGACACTATAAAATGCCTTCGCTTGTTCAACAGTTAACTTAAGCATTTTTAAAGCAACAATTTTAAATCCAGCTTCTTCAATGTGTGATATAACTTTGCCGATTAAATTTTTCCTCACACAGTCAGGCTTGAGAATTGCAAGTGTTCTTTCCACCAAGCTTTGCTCAAGATTTTGTTTTTGATTTGTTTTTCTTTGTCGAACTTTTTCTTTTCTTCTTTTGCGTTGCTTTTCTTGATGAAGATGACATAACAAAAACTTTCCTCTTCGGTTTTTCACCCAAAATTTTTTTCACAGTTTCACCTATAACCGCTGGATTTTCTATCACATGAATTCCAGCATCAGCAAGTGCTTTCATCTTTTCCTGTGCTGTCCCTTTTCCACCCGAAATTATAGCTCCTGCATGCCCCATCCTTCTTCCCGGTGGAGCGGTTCTTCCGGCAATGAATCCAAAAACTGGTTTATCAACATAATTCTTGACAAATTCCGCTGCTTCCTCTTCCGCAGTTCCTCCAATTTCACCGATCATCACAATTGCCTCGGTTTCCGGATCCTCGTTGAAAAGTTTAATTATATCCGTAAATTTAGACCCAATAACAGGATCACCGCCAATGCCAACGCAAGTTGACTGACCAAAGCCAAGCTCTGTTAACTGCTTCACCGCTTCATAGGTCAATGTTCCACTTCTTGAAACCACACCAATCGTGCCCTCTTTGTGAATAAATCCGGGCATTATCCCAACTTTTGCCTTGCCAGGCGAAATCACACCTGGGCAATTTGGACCTATTAAACGCGAATTTGTGTGTTTAAGATATTCATACACTTGAATCATATCTTTTGCGGGTATCCCTTCGGTTATGCAAACTATAACTTTTATGCCGGCATCCGCTGCTTCAATTATTGCATCGGGAGCAAATGGAGCAGGAACAAAAATAATAGAAGTATTTGCTCCTTCCTTTTCAACAGCCTCACGAACGGTGTTAAAAATTGGAATTTTGTCGTCAAAAAATGTTCCACCTTTGCCCGGGACAACTCCAGCGACGACATTTGTTCCATATTCGATCATTTGTCTTGTGTGAAATGAACCTTCACCACCTGTGATCCCTTGAACTACAAGACGAGTGCTTTTGTCAACAAGTATTGCCATTTTTCAGTCTAAATTTATTTTTACAAAGGATTTCGCAAAAACCTGCGGTGATTTGTTAACTTATCCTGAAAAGTTTTTCTCTAAAAAATCTGAAACTTTCAAAATTGTTCCTTCATCAAATTGTTTGCCTATGATTTGCATTCCAATCGGCAAACCTTTGCTATCAAATCCAGCGGGGACGTTTATAGCTGGGACACCGGCAAGATTAACTGAGACAGTGTAAATATCTGAAAGATACATTTTCAAAGGGTCATCGGTTTTCTCGCCAAGTTTAAAAGCTGTGGTTGGTGATGTCGGAGTAATTATAACATCTACCTTCTCAAAAGCCTTGTCAAAATCCTCTTTTATTAAGCGTCTCACCTTCTGCGCTTTCCGATAATAAGCCTCATAATATCCAGCTGAGAGAACATAAGTTCCAAGCATAATTCTTCTTTTAACTTCCGCCCCAAAACCTTCACTTCTTGACTTAACATACATCTCATACAAACTTTTAGCTTGTGGAGAGCGATATCCATATCGTGCACCGTCATAGCGAGCAAGATTGGAAGAAGCCTCTGCTGTGACAAGTATATAATAAGTTGGGATGTTATACTCGGTGTGCGGTAATGAAATTTTCTCGAGGATCGCACCGCTTTCCCTTAAAAAATCAAGTCTTTTTTCAATCGCCTCCCTTATTTCATCATCCAAACCTTCAGCGAAATACTCAACGGGAACTCCAACTCTTAAACCTTTAACATCTTTATCAAGATAACTCAAATAATCAGGCACGGGCACATCCGCAGATGTTGAGTCATTTTCATCACGCCCAGCAATAACCTGTAAAACAAGCGCTACATCTTTTGTTGAATTTCCAAATGGACCAATCACATCAAACGACGAAGCAAAAGCCACCAAACCAAATCTCGACACTCTCCCATAAGTTGGTTTTAAGCCATAAACCCCGCAAAACGCTGCTGGTTGTCTTATTGAACCGCCGGTATCAGAACCAAGTGCAGTCGTTGAAAGCCCAGCTGCAACGGCAACAGCACTACCACCACTTGAACCCCCGGGGACTCTATCTTCATCATAAGGATTTAATGTTGGTCCAAAATAGGAATTTTCAGTTGACGAACCCATCGCAAATTCATCAAGGTTCGTCTTTCCAATCACAATTGCATCTTCATTTAAGAGTCGCTCAACTGCAGTTGCATTATAAATCGAAACAAAATTTTCAAGTATCTTCGAAGCGCAGGTGCACTTTTCATCTTTCACACAGATATTATCCTTAATTGCAATCACCATCCCCGCGAGCTTCCCAACATAACCGTTTTTTATCTTCTCATCTATTTCAACCGCCCGCTGGATTGCCTTCTTCTCAAAAACGCTTAAAAAAGCATTTAACCTTTCAAACTCTTTGATCTTTTCAAGATATCGCTTAACAATGGATTCACAAGTTAATTCCCCCGAGAGAAGTTTTTCTCTTATCTGATCATAGGTTAGAACGTCAAATTTCTTGGTGATCGTCATCTTTTCTTTGATTTTGTTTTCACCCGAGCAACATTTCTTTTACCTTGGCTGGTTTTTTTAACTTCTTTTTTCCTTGGAGCCTTGGGCTTATCATTCTTCCCAGGCTTCAGTTCATTTGTTGCATCGACATTGACAGGTTCAGAAGGGTGCTCATCTGCCTTTACAAATTTCAAATCATCAAGCTCAGTCGAAGTAGATTTTTCTTCTGGTTGAGACGGGAAAGAAGAAGTGAGTTCAGAATTTAAATCAATTCCTGTCACACTTTGAATCTCGCTTTGAACATCCTGCATCGCTTTCCTGAATTCACGAACGGCTTTACCTAATGTCCTTGCAATGTCGGGGATTTTTTTTGGTCCAAAAAATATCAAAATAAACAACGCTATTACAAGAAGCTCACCAAATCCAATGTTATCAAACATACCAACACCTCCTCCATTGGCAGATTATTTAAACCTGTTCCTTTTTCTCGCCTTTTTGCTCAATTTCCTTTGGTTTTTCACCCTGAGCTGACTCATCCTCGCGAAGTGCTTTCTTAAATTCCTTTATCCCACTGCCAAGCCCACGCGCAAGCTCAGGAAGACGTTTGCCTCCAAAGAGTATCAACAAAACGATCAAGATTAAAAGCAATTCTTGCCATCCAAGTCCAAACATAATAAATCACCTTTTTAGTTTTGCTTTCATTTAAAAAATTCCTCGGTAAACAAAAGAGAATGAATTAAAGAGTTAAAAATCTTTGCACCATCTGTGCAACCAAGCACCGGCTCAGAGCATCTTTCGGGATGTGGCATCATCCCGAGAACATTACCTTCTTCATTTATCACCCCAGCGATGTTATAAATTGAACCATTTGGATTTGATTCCTCTGTTACATTTCCATACCTATCGCAATATCTGAAAACTATTTGGTTGTTATCAATTAACTTTTTCAAGGTTTCATCATCAACATAATAATTTCCATCACCATGAGCGATAGGAAGTTTTAAAACTTCACCCTCATCACAAAGCGATGTAAAAAATGTATCGTTATTCTCAACTCTAACATAAACATACTTACAAACAAATCTCAAAGATGAATTTCTCAGCAACGCCCCTGGCAAAAGCCCCGCTTCAACAAGAACTTGAAAACCATTACAAATCCCCAAAACCTTACCACCTCGGTTTGCAAACCTAATGATATCTTCCATAATCGGCGAAAATCTCGCGATCGCTCCAGGTCTTAAATAATCACCGTACGAAAATCCACCCGGCAAAATTACAACATCAACATCTCCAACGCTTCTATCTTTATGCCAGATGAACTTAACATCTTGATTAAAAATTTTCTCTAAAACGAAGTAAGTATCATAATCACAATTCGAGCCCGGAAAAACAACAACGCCAAATTTAAGTTTTGATGGCATATTCACATTGCTTTATATTTTTCTGCTCAAATTTAACAAAAAATGAACAAAATAAAAATTACCCCCTAAATCCGAATGTCTTGAATTATTGTATCTTTAAGCCAGTTTTCGTCATCTCGGTATGGATAATCCGTGGTGTAATGGAGCCCCCGACTTTCTTTTCTCATTAAAGCAGAGCGAATGATGAGCAACGCAACAGTCGCAAGATTTCTTAACTCAATTATGTCAGCAGTTACTTTTGTTTTTTTATAAAATTCCTCTATCTCATTTGCTATAAGTTCAATCCTTCTTTTCGCTCGTTCAAGTCTCAGTGTGGAACGCACAATCCCAACATAATCCCACATCAATTGTTGAATTTCCTTTTTATCATGTGAAATTAAAACCCATTCCTCCATATTGAATATTCCTGTGTCAACCCAATCCGGAATATCAGGAAACTTAAAGAAATTTTCTCTGACGAACTTAACTGAATCTGAAGCTGCCCTATCTGAAAAAACAAGAGCTTCAAGAAGTGAATTGCTCGCAAGGCGATTTGCACCATGAACACCTGTCATTGCAGTCTCACCCGCAGCGTAAAGCCCAACTATGGAAGTTCTACCCCATAAATCCGTAACAACACCTCCACAAGAATAATGAGCCGCTGGGACAACAGGAATCGGTTCTTTTGTTATATCAATTTTAAATTCAAGGCATTTCTCATAAATGTGCGGAAATCTATCTTTAACTTTATCTGGGTCAAGATGAGTTAAGTCAAGGTAAACGTATTCATCCCCAGATTTTTTAAGTTCAGAATCTATCGCTCGCGCAACCACATCTCTCGGAGCAAGAGAACCACGCGGGTCATATTTTTTCATAAAATCCTCTCCTTTTTTCGTCCTTAAAATTCCACCGAACCCGCGTACAGCCTCAGATATTAAAAAAGCTGGGGAGCCGGAGTTATAAAGCGTCGTCGGATGAAATTGGATAAATTCCATATTTCCAATTTTTGCCCCAGCTCTGTAAGCCATCGCAACCCCATCGCCAGTGGCTATGGCGGGATTAGTTGTATGAATGTAAACTTGACCCAACCCACCCGTCGCAAGCATTGTAACTTTAGACAAAAACTTTTTAACCTGACCTGTTCTGGCATCAAGCGCATAAACTCCCCAGCAATGTATATTGTCAAGTTTCTTACTTTTATCAATTCCAACAAGGTGATGTTCAGTGATCAAATCAATCGCCACATGATGTTCAAATATTTCTACATTTGGATGACTTAAAACTTTTTCGAGAAGTGCCCTTTCAATTTCCCGCCCTGTTAGATCTTTAGCATGAACAATTCTTTTTCTTGAATGTCCACCTTCCATTCCAAGATCAAGCCTTCCATTTTGCGTCCGTGTGAATTCAACCCCAATTTGGATTAGCTCCTCAACCTTTTTTGGTCCCTCATAAACCATAATTTCAACCGCCTCACGATTACAAAGCCCCGCCCCGACATTCAAAGTATCCTGAATGTGAAGCTCATAAGAATCATCAGGCGAGAAAACAGATGCAATCCCACCCTGAGCATAGTTTGTGTTTGATTCTGCCCTTTCCTTCTTAGTTATTATAACAACACGACCGTGATCCGCAACCTTCAAAGCATAGAACAAACCCGCAATCCCACTACCAATTACAAGAAAATCAGAGACTATCTCCATGGAATCTAAATTTTTATTTCAAGTGAAATATCAAGTGCTTTTGGAGAATGAGTTAACATACCAATCGATATATAATCAACTCCCGTTTCAGCAACTTGACGAACATTTTCAAGCGTAATTCCACCAGACGCTTCAACTTCAAGTTTACCGCCAATCAAATCAACTGCTGTTTTCAAATCATCGATGCTAAAGTTATCAAGCAAAATTCTATCAACTTCATCAAATTTTAAAATCTTTTTAACATCTTCGAGACTTTGCGCTTCAACCTCAATTTTTAAATCGATATTTTTTTCTTTCACATACTTTAAGCATCTCTCAATTGCTTTCTCAATACCACCAGCGATCGCTATGTGATTATCCTTTATCAAAATCATATCGTATAATCCAAATCTGTGGTTTACCCCTCCACCAATTTCAACCGCAAGTTTGTCAATCAATCTAAGTCCAGGAGCAGTCTTTCTCGTATCGGTTATCTTTGCTTTTGTCCCTTTTACCGCCTCAACAAACTTTCTCGTAAGCGTTGCAATTCCGCTCATCCTTTGAAGAAAATTAAGCGCAACCCTTTCAGATGTTAAAATACTTCTAGCATCCCCACTTACAACACCAATGATATCGCCCCTTTTTACAAAATCCCCATCGGAAACAGTTGGGATAAAATTTAAACTTGGATCAACATTCTTAAACACAATCCATACAACATCGATCCCCGCGATAACGCCATCATCTTTGGCAAGAAATTCAGCTTTTGCCTCAATAAACTCATCACCTATTACAGACATCGTAGTTATATCACCATAACCGACATCTTCAACCAATGCCATCTTCACTATTTCAGCTATTTGCTCTTCAACAGAGAAATTTCTCACCTCGATCCACCCTCATTCATCATTGTTTTCTTCAACAAGTAAAATTGGAATGCCTTCCCTTATTTCATAACTTTTACCGCACTTCTTACAAACAAGCGATTCAGGCTCATCAATATATTCAAGATCCCCTTTGCATTTAGGGCATGCGAGAATTTTTAGCAGTTCTTTATCAAGCATAAAATTAACAGTTTTTGTTTTTACACGATTTAAATTGCTCAAGCACAAAATTCATAAAAACATCAGGTGGTTTAACAGGTTTATACGTCTTCGCATCGAGAAAAACATGCTCTGTATATCCCTCAGCGATCAACTCATCGTCAATATCACGATAAACTTCATATTCAAGCCTAAATTTTAAATTTGGAATTTCCTTCATGTATGTTTCAATTCTCAATAAATCATCGTAATATGCTGGCTTTCTAAATTTTGCGTATGCTTCAAGCACAGGAATTAAATAGCCCATCCTTTCAATCTCACTATATGGCAAACCATAATCTCTCAAAAGTTCGGTTCTTGCCCATTCAAAATACTCAAAAAACTTAGCATGGTAAACAAACTTCATTTGATCCGTATCTGAATATCTAACCCTGATTTTAAAAATGTGCTTTATCATTCCTCCCAGAATCCCATCTTTCTATATTTTTCTATCCTCATCTCAACAAGTTTTTTCGGCTTAATATTTGAAAGTGCCTCAAGCTCTTCAATTAAAATTTCCCTCAAAATCCTCGCTGCTTCCTTATGATCGCGATGTGCTCCCCCGAGTGGTTCAGGAACTATTCGATCGATCACACCAAGCTTTATCAAATCCTGAGCCGTAAGTTTTAACTGCTCAGCCGCTTGCTCTTTATAATCCCAGCTTCTCCACAATATACTTGAACATGACTCTGGCGCAATAACTGAATACCACGCATGCTCAAGCATTAAAACTCTATCTCCAACCCCAATCCCAAGTGCGCCACCACTTGCGCCTTCCCCAATTATAACGACAATAATCGGAACCTGAAGCCTCGCCATTTCAAAAAGATTTTTTGCAATTGCTTCCGCTTGACCTCGCTCCTCAGCTCCAATTCCTGGATAAGCCCCAGGTGTATCTATTAAAGTTATAACTGGTTTATTAAACTTTTCCGCAAGCTTCATTAATCTCAACGCCTTTCTATATCCCTCTGGATGTGGCATCCCGAAATTTCTGTAAAGATTTGACTTCGTATCACGACCTTTCTGAGTTCCAATAACCATAACAGTTCTGTTATCAAGCCGTGCAAATCCCCCGATCATCGCTTTGTCATCACCAAAATATCTATCTCCATGCAATTCAACAAAATCGTTCATCATAAGATAAATGTAATCAAGTGGGTAAGGTCTATCTGGATGCCTTGCTATCTGAACCTTCTGCCAGCGTGTGAGATTTGAATAAATGTTTTTCTTCAGCTCCTCAACTTTATTCTCAAGATTTTTTATCTCTTCGCTTAAATCAACGCCTCCGCTATTAGCAAATCTTCGCATTTCTTCGATTTTTTGTTCAAGTTCAATGATAGGTTTTTCAAAGTCAAGAACGAACTTTGACATTCTTAAATCTTCTTTTTGTTTGAAAACAATCGTATTAAAGTTCTGATTAAAATCTCAATATCAAGCGCCAGCGATTGATTTCGAGCATAAAAAGTATTCAACCTTTCAATCTCCTCCTTAGAAAGATCTTCAGCCTCCGATATCTGAACTATTCCTGTTAAACCTTTCTTCCCTAAATAATCCTGACCATCTGGTGAATCAAGAGGCCGACCAACTAAACTAAGTTTCCCTGTCAAAACTTTCGGCAAAAGCAAAATCTTATTTCCAAAATTACCAATCTCTCTACCGAAAATCTTTTTAAAATATACCAAAGGATAGACAAAAATCAAAAGCGGGATTGTCAAAAAAAATATCAAAAATTCTCTTCGAGAACTTATTCAAAAACTTATTAATGTTGTAATCAATATCAAGCACAGGAACATCGTCAAGTGAATCAATGCTTGCCTTGCTTAAAACCAAGTCTGAACTAACGAGGGCAAGCTTGAAGTTAACATTCTTGTCCTTTACACGGCTTATTATTGAAAATATCTCGGAATAAGGCAAATCATCGCTTATAAAAATCACATCGTTAACCTTTTTATCTCGGATTACCTTCTCAATTGTATTTATGCTCCCGATTATTTCAACATCATCAATTTTCTGGCCAAGTTTTCTTAAATCGTAATCAACTATCCCTACTATCTTCACATTTTCACTTGTTTTTCTCTTTAATCTTTTGATAAGCGAAACAGCCCTACTCCCAGTGCCAACGATTAGAACTCTTTTTGCAATGATATGTATATTCACAAAAGGAATTTTCCCAAAAATTCTTAAAACCAGCCTCCACCCAGGGATGAAAAATGTATTAAAAACCGTCATAACGATAACTATCATCCTGCTAAAAGCATACTGTTTAAAGAAAAAAGTCATAGTTGACAAAATAAGTGCAGAAAACCAAACACCAAGTAAAGAAAAACCGATCGAAAACTTTCTATTTGTATAGACCCCAAAAGAATAAAGAGAAAACCATACAACCAACGGTGGAACGATTAAAACCTCTGGATAAGCATATTTTGGAAGAGCAAAAATTGCATTAAACCTGATAAATT
Organism: Candidatus Kryptonium thompsonii; assembly: GCF_001535985.1. NCBI lineage: Bacteria > Pseudomonadati > Candidatus Kryptoniota > Candidatus Kryptonium > Candidatus Kryptonium thompsonii. The sequence continues at coordinate 15,772 of NZ_CZVS01000009.1, forward strand.
CCCCAACCATAAAAGAAATCAAGACAACGAACACATCAACGACCATATCCCAGTAACTTTTAATAAACTTCCCAAGCATTGCAATTAAACCACGGACAACTATACCCACTTTTAAAATTAAACCAAGCAACGCAAATTCCCTGTAATGCTTCCGAACAAAAATTCTCATAGCATCATAAAAAACTCGAATTTCATCTATGTTGCTTCGCCTTGTGCTTTCCCCCTTAAAGTGAATTATCTGGGTCAACGGAACATAGTAAATTTTCCATCCCGCTTTTTTGATCCTATAACACCAATCGATGTCTTCACCATACATAAAGAAATCGTCATCAAGCCCCCCAACTTGCTCATAAACTTCCCTTCTTATCATCATGAATGAACCGCTAACCGCATCAACTTCCGTTATCACATCTGGATCGAGATAGGTTAGGTTATACTTTGCAAAAATCTTACTTTTTGGAAACAGAGTTGATAAACCGACCATCTTCGTAAACGCAACCCACGGGGTTGGGAAACTTCTTCTGCAAGCAAGTTGGAGCGTTCCATCAGGGTTTAGAATTTTACACCCAGCCATACCGCACTCAGGATGGGATTCAAAGAAAGAAATTAAAACTTTAAATGTATCTTCCTGAACTATTGTATCAGGGTTTATCAAAAGTATGTATTTACCTTTCGCTATCTTTAACGCTTGATTATTTGCTTTAGCGAATCCGAGATTTTGTTTATTTGCTATTACTTTAACCCAAGGAAATTTCTGTTTAACCATTTCAACACTTCCATCTTCACTGGCGTTGTCAACAACAAACACCTCTGCACTTATACCTTCAATAGCCTTTTCAATCGATCTAAGAGCGTTTTCAAGAAAATCCTTAACATTGTAATTGACAATAATTATGGAAAGATCAACTTCCATTTTTCTTCTTTCTGAAAAATTTTAAAATTCTCAAGAAGGCAAGTCTAATGACCATAAAAAACGCCTCAAGGACGATTTTTTTACTCATCTTTGACACACCAGATCTTCTCTCAACAAAAATTATCGGATGCTCAACGATTTTTAAACCTTTGTAATACGCCTTGACCGTTAACTCTATCTGAAAAGCGTAACCATTTGATCTTATTTTGTCAAGATCGATCTTTTCAAGAACCTTTCTTGAGATACATTTAAACCCACTTGTTAAATCCTTAACTGGCACCCCTGTCAATTTTCTCGCATAGAGATTTGCGAAATAACTTAACAAAACTCTTCTCATGGGCCAGTTCATAACAGAAACACCATGCGAATATCTTGAGCCGATAACGATATCATAACTATCAAGCGCCCCTTTAAGTAAATTAGGTATTTCCTTCGGATCATGTGAAAGGTCAGCATCCATTTCAAAAACGAAATCATATCCTTCTTTCAGTGCGAATTTAAATCCCTCAACATAAGCTGTCCCAAGTCCAAGCTTACCTTCTCTTTCAATCAAATGAACTTTCCCCGAAAACTTTTTCTTAAGTTCCTTAACAACATCGGCTGTCCCATCAGGCGAATTATCATCAACAACAAGAACATCTATCTTGACAGAAGATGGAACAAGAGCCTCTTGCTTCAATATCGCTGGGATTAATTCTTTTATATTTTCCGCTTCGTTATAAGTTGGAATGATGACAAGAGCACGCATGGATGATTAACTGTTATCTTTTAAAAAATTCTTTTACTGACTCAACTACATAATCAATTTCTTCATCCTTTAATTCAGGAAACATCGGCAGGGAAAGAACCTCATTTGAATATTGCTCTGAGATCGGAAAATCACCTTGTTTATATCCAAGGTGTGAAAATGCTTTTTGAAGATGAAGGGGAATCGGGTAATGAACCGCAGTTTGAATTCCTTTCTCCCTCAAAAATTTAGCAAGCTCATCACGTCTTTTTGTCCTTATTGTGTATTGATGGTAAATATGTTTATTGTACGCCTCCGAATATGGAATGACAACATCATCAAGATCTTTAAATGCATCGTTATATTTTTTTGCTATTTCAATTCTTTTGGCATTCCAAGAATCAAGATATTTTAACTTCACAAGAAGCACGCTCGCTTGCAATGTGTCAAGCCGACTGTTAAGACCAAGGATTTCGTGATTATATCTTACTTTCGAGCCATGAACCCTTATCATTCTTATTTTTTCAGCAAGTTCATCATCATCCGTTACGATCATCCCAGCATCTCCAAAGGCACCAAGATTTTTAGTTGGGAAAAAACTTATGCATGCGATATCTCCAAATGTGCACACCTTTTTACCTTTATATTCAGAGCCTAATGCTTGCGCTGAATCCTCAATTACATAAAGATTGTATCTTTTTGCAATATCGAGAATTTTATCCATTTCCGCAGGCTGTCCATAAAGATGCACAGGTATAATTGCTTTTGTTTTCTCAGTTATCTTTTCCTCAATTAAATCTGGATTTATGTTGTATGTTTTTTCATCAATATCAACATAGACAGGTTTCCCACCAAGCAAAACTATCGTTTCAGCAGTTGCGACAAATGTGAAAGGTGTCGTTATCACCTCTTCCCCAGGCTTTAAACCAATCGCCATTAAAGCAATTTGAAGAGCATCCGTCCCAGATGCAACACCAATAGCGTGCTTAACCCCAAGATACTGAGCAACCTTATCCTCAAATTCTTTTACCTCATCACCAAGTATGAAATTGCCTTTACTTAAAACCTTCTGAATAGCGGAATCAATTTCCTCTTTTAAGTTCATATACTGTCTAACAGGGGTAAAAATTGGAATTTCCATAAAGATTCTCCTTTTTAAGTTTGCCCTTTTCCTGAAAGAACATGTAAAATTGTATAAGCGAGAATTTTCAAGTCCATTCGAAGTGACATGTTCTCAATGTAAAATAGATCATACTGCAACTTCTTTTTAACATCTTCGATTGACTCATCATATTTATACTTAATCTGAGCCCACCCAGTTATTCCAGGTTTGACTTTTAGCCTGCGTTTATAAAGCGGTATTTTTTTTGAAAGTTCCTCAACGAACATAGGTCTTTCAGGCCTTGGACCTACTAAACTCATATCTCCTTTCAAGACGTTAAAAAACTGCGGTACTTCGTCAAGATGTAATTTTCTTAATATTTTTCCTACGCGCGTCACCCTTGGATCATTTTTCATCGCCCAAGTTGGACCAGTAAGTGCTTCCGCATTTTCAAACATAGAACGAAACTTGTATAATGTAAAAATCTTTCCATCTTTACCGACCCTTTCTTGCTTGTAAATCACTGGACCCTTCGAATCTATTTTTATCAAAATTGCGATCAAAATCCATATCGGCAATCCAACCAAAAGAATTATCAACGACACAACTATATCAATCAACCTTTTCACAACTTTTTCCCAAGGTTTCATCAACTCAGGCATGATTTCAATAAGTGGAAAGCCATAAATTTGATTCGTTCGAGCCTGCCCACTTATCGCATCATAAAGATCGGGAACAATTTTAAATCCAACATCTTCATCGCACCTTCCAATTACCTCAAGAAGTTTTCCGTGTTCAGATGAATCAAGCGCAAAAATTATTTCTTTTATATCGTGTTCCCTTATGACATCATTGATCTTTTCAACTGATCCAAGTACCCTAACACCTTTATGTTCACCCCCCTTTCGTTTATCAGTTCTAATGAATCCAACGACTTTATACCCAAGCGCTGGATATCTTTCCAAAAGGTCAAAAATCTCCTTTCCTTTTTCGTTAAATCCAACAATTAATGTATTTCTTAACCCAATACCTTTTTCGAGCAATTTTCTCTGCAAGGTTCTCACAGCAATACGTCCCGCGGGTATAAAAAACATCATTAAAAACCAATAAATTAAAATCAGTATCCTCGAGTTTGCTGGCGAATTAGTTGAAATATCATCAATAAAAATAGCGAAGAAAAGAACGAACACTCCAAATGTAACTGCTTTCAAAATGGTGATAACTTCGTCAAGCCTCGACTTAGCATACCACGATTGATATAAACCAAACAACCAGAACATGACAAGCCAATAAGCTGTGATGATTAACATTGGACCCCAAAATTCAGGTCTTACATAATAAGAAAATAAGCCACTCTCAACGCGAATCAAGTAATAAACATACCATACCAAAAACAGCATCAAAATATCAATGGAAATCACCAGTACTTTTTCAGCAGTCTTTGACATTTTCAACAGGTTCTTTTGATTTTAAAAGCTCATAATATACTTCCACAGTTTTCGAAAGCATCTTATCAAGGCTAAAATTTTTCATTGCCTTTGCTCTTCCAGCCTCACCCATTTCTTTGCGCAAGGTTTCATTTTCAATCAAAGTTTGAAGCGCTTTTGTAAACTTTACAATGTCACCAGGAGGAACAAGAAAACCATTTACTCCATCTTCAACTAACTCAGGCACACCACCAACATTAGAAGCCACAACAGGCAATCCAGCCATCATTGCTTCAATGATAGTCAGGGGTAACCCCTCCCATCTAGATGGTAAAACAAAAATATCCGTTTTAGAAAAAATCTCAGGTATATCATATCTTTCCCCCCATAAGACGATTCTATCGGTTAAACCCTTTTTAGAAACATATCTTTGTACTTTCTCTCGCAATTCTCCATCACCAACAATCCAAAACACCGCATTATCTATATTTTCAGCGACATCAATTAAAAAGAACAAATCTTTGGGTGGTGCAAGTCGTCCAACAAATGTAACTATGGGTTTATCGTTATGCGGTTGTGATTTCACAATATTTTGAAACAAAGATGGATCAACGCCGTTGTGAATCACGAGTAACTTTTCAGGCGGAGCAACTTTAAACTCTATAGCAAGTTCCCTATCATGTTCTGATACGCATATTATTTTCGTTGTCACGATTGAAGCGACTCGCTCAACTTGAGCCAAGAGCCATCTTTTCCAAAACTTTTTTCCCTCTGTAAAAACCCAACCATGAGCCGTAAAAACCACGGGTTTTACATTTAAGACTGCGGACCAAAATCTAGCGATAATTCCAGCCTTTGAACTGTGAGCATGGATTATATCGGGTTTAAATTTTTTTATCGCTTTATACACAGGTATAAAAGCCCTTAAATCATTTACCAAGTGAAGACGCCTAACGAAATATGGATTTTGAAAAATCTCGACTCCCATTTCCCTCGCCTCTCTAACCAACCTAGGCTCCGGCGCGGAAACAAGACCAACAGAATGCCCCAGGCCTCTCATATACCTCATCAATTGCAAAACATGCATAGAGGCACCTCCAAAACCAGCCGATGTCACAACATACAAAATTTTCATGTTCTTAACTTTTCAGAGTTTTTTCTTCATGATTTAAGTTAACTAATGAAATCAAAAACCCAAAAAGGATCCAAAAATGGCGCCAATGTAAAGTATCTATTACAAAACTTTGCACGACTATTCCTACTAAGCAGCTAAATATCCATGAAATATCACTTGAATAGATAATTCTCCTTGACTTGACCAAAACAAGCGATGCTGTCGCCAAAGCGCCTATCACCAGCGTTAAACCAATAATTCCATTTTCAGCCAAAACTCTTAAATAAAAATTGTGTGCAGAAGGTGTTAATCTAAGCATCGCTCCACCCATCGATTTCTGATAATCTAAAGAGTAATCTTCAAATTGTCCGGGTCCTATTCCAAGTGGATATGATTTAAAAAGTTCAACACCAGCCTTCCACGCCATAGCCCTACCGTATATATCATACCATTGGGCACCTCTAAATCTAAAACTTTGCCGAAAAACTTCAAGAATAACAGGTACAGATAATATAGCAACAATTAAAGCAACGCTAAAAACAGCGAAAAATCTTTTGCTTCTTTTTGTTATCAAAGACACAAAACCAAGAAAAAAAATCCCAACTATTAAATTTAATAAAGAACCTCGCGAAAAAGTTAAAACAATAGATATAAGCAAAAACAAAAAAACCAATGTATACCTCAATATCTCCCTTCTTTCCCCAAATAGAATTTTATTCATCGCATATAAAGCGCCCGTCACCACAAAAGCACCGAGGACATTTGGATCTTTAAAGAAACCAGACGGCCTTCCTACTCTGCCTTGAATTAACATCAGAATAATCATTAGCACCTGAACAATTGCAGATATATAAACTGCAATTAAATAGAATCGCCTAACTTCAGCCCAAATTTTTGCATCTTTAATATAGCTTGAAAAATAAAACGCAAGTGAGATAGTGTATATTGTCACAGCACCGAAAAATACTCCTCTAGAAAAATTTTTTGAGTAAAAGATTTGGAGTAAGTTAAGAACAATGTATGCAAGCAATAAATGTAAAGCTGGATGCGAAAGCCACTTGAAATCACCTTTCATAATCCTTTTAAACCACGACCCAGCGAAAATGAAATCAACTGGAGCGGGTTCAAACTCCAACCCCCATAAAAACATTAAACCAGCGTTTGCTTCTTTGCTTGTAAATAAAATCCACATTAAACCAAACATAAACATAACAACCCACATCGCATAATAATTCACAAACATTCCAATCAAAGGCGTAAATAAAGCAAAAGCAAGCATAACATTTTGTAAATCAACCGCTGGAGTATATTTGTTCTCGGTGGTTATTTCCATTTTAAACTTATCACAGCTCTTCTTATAAATTTCAAAAGTGAAAATGTAATTAAAAATGGGAAAACAAGCCCGCTGATCATCTTATTCTTTAATAAGTCAAAGTAAACTTTTAACTCATCTTTTTCCATCCTCCACAATTCCCCCGAAGGCCCGCTATGCCCGAAATGGGGCTTGAACTTTAAAGCCAACGGTAAATCAATATATATTCCTTTATAATCAGATAGCAACAATCGAATCCATAAATGGTAATCGTCACAATACTTCAAACTTGGCTCTAAACGAAATGGTAAATCTCTCTTTAACATCATTGTACTCGTATAAAAATAATTTTTCAGTAAAATTTTTCTTTTTGAAACCTTTTTCCATTTAAAGTTCGTTAAATTATATTCGGGTTCATGATAATCGGTGGCAATTTTCATATTATGTCCAGTGAAATCAAATTCTGGATTGTTGAGCATAAAATTAAGTTGTATCTCAACCTTATGTCTAACCCAAGCATCATCCTGATCTAAAAAAGCAATATAAGGTTGCGTAGCAGCATCCCACCCAACGTTTCTCGGTATACTAGGTCCTCCAGAATTTTTACCAAGTTCGATTAACTTCATCCACCCATTATATCTTTTTTCAAGCTCCCTCAAAAATTTAACTGTTTCCTCCTCGCTGCCATCATCAACGACGATCAGCTCAGCGGGTCGCCATGTTTGTTCATAAACTGAGCGAATTGCCCTTTCAATTACATCTTTACCATTATAACACGGGATTATAACACTTACCGGTGCATCCATAAGAACGCCAACAATTTACTTTTAAATTTTTCTCTCTCACTTTGTTCAAGTGCCTTAATCCAAGCCACGGAGCTAAATATTACAAGTCCCAAAAGCGCCATAACAAACTTTAACAATAAATTCCACGCACCACTGGCAAAGGCAAGAAGAGCTATAACTATCGAAATGGAGAAAACAGAGAAACTCCCCTGATTTAAAAGTTTATTCCAAGCAACGATTTCCTTTTTAAAGACTATTCCATACAACAAAAGTGAATCAACAACTTGTCTCAACATCCATCCAACCCCTGCCCCCAAGATCCCAAATTTATAAATCAAAAATGAAATAAAAGGAACATAGAGAATAAGTTCACCAAGATAAACCTTAGCCGTTATATCAGGTCTTCCAACCCCCTGCAATAAAATCGCAGGAAAACCAGCTATTGAATTAATTAGAATGCCGAAGGCAAGAAATTTAAAAACATTTGAACTATTAACCGCAAAATCATAGCCAAGCCACAACTTTAAAATTTCGAAAGAAAAAAATGATAACACGAAAACAATTGGAAAAAGTATAACAAAAGTTAAACGAACCGACTTTGAGAACAAATTTGAAATTTCATCATTTTGCCTCTGCCCGTCCAATAAACTAAAAGCTGGAAATAAAGTTATAACTAAACTAGCGGGTATTATCCACAACCTTTGAACCACTTCAAACGGTGCTGTATAATAAGCCAGAACACCGACAGATAAAATCGCACCTATCAAAAATCTATCAATATAAATCAAAATTGGATTAACGATATTCACCACAGTAATCCAACCCCCAAAGGAAAATAACTCTGACAAAAGCTTTAAATCGAATTTAAACTTGCTTTTTAAAGCTGGACAGATTCTCAAATCAAGAGCGAAAAGAGTAAAAATCATCAAAACCCGCATCATTATTAAGAGCACCACTATCCCCGTCAACTTCAAATTTAAAACCGCACCAAGAATTGATAAAATTAAAACACCAATTTTAACTGGAGCTAAAACAAAATTTATAAGATCAAAGCGTTGGTAAGCTTCCAAGACACCTTGAAGAGATGTACTCACTAAGATAATCGGGGTAAAAAGAAAAATAAGATAAAATGAAGTCCTTGCCTCAGAAATTAGTCCCGGGCTTATCTTTAACACCTTCTCAACAATAAATGGTGTTAAAAATAGGGAAACTATTGCTAACGCAATTCCGATGATTACCTGCATTAAAACTGATGTCCAAACTATTTTAGAAATATTTTCAAATTCCCCTCGGGCTAAAGCATTAGCAACAAACTTTGTCGTTGCCCTTCCGAGGCCAAGATCAAGCATCGTTGAATACCACATCAACATCCAAAGAATTGAAAGTATACCAAATCTCTCAGTGCCAAGATACTTTATTAAGATTGGAACCCCCAAAATCGCAGCAATGATCGGAAGAACTTGACCAACAAAATTAAAAAATGTGTTTTTGGCGATTAACTTTCTTATAGAAGAAAAATCAGGTGTTAAATGCTCTTTTTGCATACAGATGGGGATATTAGGATATCTTGTAGATGTTCGCAACTTTTCGAGCAAAATTATAAGCTTTCAGATCAAGTGAATTTAAAAATTGCTTCTTGTTAAGCAATGATTCATTTACAAATGAAATTATAATAAATAAAACCAAAGCAGACGCAAAGACCGATAAAACTATTAATGTTCTAAATGGTCTTGCCTTCTTCTCGGGTGGGACAGCGTAATCAAGAACCTGAACAACTGGAACATTTTTTTGCTCTTCTATTTTCGCTTGTTCATACAGTGGAACAATAAATTCAAGAAGTTTATTCTGAATTTCATAATCGCGATAAAGCCGAAGATATTGCAAACCTAATTCAGGGACATCCTTAAAGGGTACAAATAAACTCATCTCATTTTTAGATTTTTCGCTACCCTCTTTCATCTGATTTAACCTTTTTTTCATCTCTTCAATTTGAATCATAGCAGTTTTAACCTCAGGAGCATCCTCCCCAAATTGCCTTTGTAAAATCCCAAGTTTAACCTCCTCAGCGATTATCCGCGCTTCAAGCTCAGCCGCTGCCTCAATAGCAGCTTTAGTTTGCTCAGGTAAATAATAAATACCGTATCTTTGTTGAAATTTCTTAAGTGTATCCTCAGCAGCTCTAAGGTCCGAAAGGTTTTGTAAATAACGTTTCTCTATCACAATTCTATTATTTCTCGCCTCTTCAGTGTTAAGTTTTATATTTATCTCATTTAAAACATCAATGAAATAATTAGCCATATCAGCTGCCCTTTGGCGATCTCTGTCGTAAACATTTATCACCAAAATTCCATTCTCATCAATTTCAAAATCTGTATTGCTCCTCAACTTCTTCACCGCCTTCTCCATAGATGAATCTTTTATCCCATAGACCTTGATAAGATCAAACTTTTCAACAACTTTTTCCATCGCTGTTCTGCTGTTTAAAATCGCAAGATATGTAAAGAGGGGCAATTGTCCCCCACTCAACCCTCTTAAAAAGGGCGCAAACTCACGAATTGATTGACCTAAAGCTCCAAGTCCACCAAAGATGTCGGTTTTCCGCGGAGCAACTACTGTTGCTGTCGCTTTATATTGAACAGGTAAGAGAAGAGCAACAATAACTGCAACTAATGTAATTACAAAAACATTGATAACGATAAATTTCCTCCACTTGTAAAGAACATAAAAATAGTCCCAAATTCCCACTTCTGCTTGTCTCCCGTCGGTTCTTTCGGCGTGACCTTCGTTCATTATCCTAAATTTTTCCGCTTTTAATTTTTTGAAAACTTAAAAAAATAAAGATAAATAAGCAAGATTCAAACAAACGAGAACTATTTGTGCCCGGGGCGGGATTCGAACCCGCACGGGCTTGCGCCCACTACACCCTGAATGTAGCGCGTCTCCCAATTCCGCCACCCGGGCAAAAGTTGAATTTAATTTAAAAACTCAAAATCTAAACTCAAAAATTTAATCTCGCTTTGTGATTTTGAGAACAAGTGGCACTGAAGCAAAAGCAATGAACCCACTTAAATAAAACCCAACTCTTAAACCCCAAAATCCAGCTATTATACCACCAAGCCCCGGCCCAACCACATTCGAAAGCGTCGTAAAACTCGAAGCAATCCCCATAATCCCACCTTGCTTATCCTCATTTACATTTCTACTTACAAAAGAATACAAAACTGGAACCATCCCACCAAGAAAGAAACCAAACAACGCCCTCGATAAAATCACAACAAAAATTGAATTTGAAAGCCCTTGAAGTATAAACGCAAACCCAACCCCTGAAAAGGAAAAAATCAAATTCCTCTTATATCCTCTAAAACCAAACTTCCTAAAATCACTATCATTTTTCTTACCCCACATCGGCGCTGACAAAATTGTAAACGCTCCAGCAATTGAGAAAGCAATACCAGTCAAAGTCGAAATATGCTTCACATTTTTAGCTACATACTCAACAAATAAAGCAAAGATAGGTTGAACTATCATAACAGTCACTTGAGATAAAAATATGAGAACTAAGGCAATGCTTATGCTTTTATTTTTAAATGCAAAGTGATAATTCTCAATCAAATTCTTTAATTCATTTCCACTCTTCAAATTGTTTTTCTTTGACTCAACGGCTCCGAATATCAAGAGAAACCCTGAAACAAAACATAATACGCCTGTTAGATAAAAAATGTGTCTATAACCAATTAAATCTGCGAGTACCCCGCCAAACAACGGACCTAAAAGTTGACCGCTCGATGTCGCCGTTTGAAGAGTCCCAATTGCATATCCCTTTTTCTCATACGGAGTCTCCGCAGAGATAAAAGCAAGTGCTGAAGGTATGAAACCACTTATCGCCCCTTGAATTATCCTAAATATGAAAAGTTGATAAACATTTTGAGATAGACCAGTTAAAAACTGAGCCACACCAAGCCCAAATATAGCTCTAACCATGATCAATTTCCTCCCAAATCTATCTCCAAGTGTTCCCCATATTGGAGTAATAAAGAAAGAGACTATAAAAGGACCAGAAAAAATAATTCCACTCCACCTCGCAACGCTTGCCTCATCCCTTACACCAAGCTCACGAATAAAAAAGGGAAGAAATGGAACAATCATACTCATTCCCATCATTGTAATGAACTGCGCAATCCAAACAATGTAAAGGTTTCGTCGCCAGATTTCCACTTTATTCCATCAAACAAAATAATTTTCAACTTTTAAAAGGAATAACCCAAACCAAAGACAAAATGAAACATCTTTATAAATGTCTCCGCTGTTCCACCGTAAATTCCAACATTCACAATCTCACCAGATGTATATTTTAGCTCAACCATCCCAAGTACGCTTTTGTAAATTTTAAAATCCGCTCCACACGAAAACTGAACAACAAAATCGTTCACCTCATATCGCTCAAAACTTAACGAATCAATCGTCGTCTCAAAATGCGGTACCGAAATTCCAACACCGAACTTTAAAAAAGGAAAAATATAAGATTTCAATCCAACCTTATAGCCATAATTTAAAATCGCATAATTTAAACCATGGGAAATAGAAAAATTTTGAACTATATCGCCAAATCTTATCACCGAATCAACTAAAGCATTTCTGTAAATCCCGACCGCTCTTACAATTTGCTCTGGATTGGAATAAACCTTTGAATGAATAAATTCAAGCTCAACAAAAGTTCGGGGATTTACAAATTTTAACCTGTATGAAATCTTAAACCCATAATAAAGGGGGAATTCAAACGATTTATCGGACAACTTAATGCCATCAAACCTTAAAAAAGTTTGATTTATATCTTGGGAAATTTTAAGGTATGTTGATGCTGGCAAATTTTTACCAAGATATGCAAAAAAAGTTAAATCCTGTGCAATACAAACAGAGAAAACAAAAAGAGATATCAATATTTTTATTGTCTTCACGCTCACTAACATTTTTATTTATTACAAAGCAGGCGGGGAAAACCCCGCCATATTAATTTTATGGATAAAGCCCACGAAGCCTAACCGCCTCAGCTACTCTGCTGATTCCAAGCATATAAGCTGCCATCCTCATTGAGACTCTATTCTTCAGATGAATGCTAAGAACCTCATCAAAAGCACGTTTCATAATTTTTTCCAACATACTGTAAATTTGCTCTTCATCCCAGAATAGATGCTGCTCATCCTGAACCCATTCAAAGTAAGATACAGTAACACCACCAGCATTACACAATATATCAGGGATGACGAAAACACCTTTATCTTCGAGAATTGCATCTGCTTCGGGAGTGGTTGGACCATTTGCAGCCTCAGCGATTATTCTCGCCTTTATATTTCCAGCATTACCCTCATGGATTGCGTTTTCAAGCGCCGCTGGAACAAGAATATCACACTTTAAAGCAAGGAGTTCATCTGCAGTTATAGGTTCAGAGTTCGGGAATCCTACAACTGAACCTGTTTTATTTTTGTGTTCAATAAGTTTCTTTATATCAAGACCTTTATCATTGAAAATCCCACCTTTTGAATCATTTACTGCTATAACTTTTGCGCCAGCATTTTCAAAAAGCATCGCTGCGACAGAACCCGCATTTCCAAAACCTTGAACTACAATAGTTGCACCATCCAATTTCATTCCAAGGTGTTCTACAGCTTTCTGCGTGGTATAAAACACACCGCGACCCGTAGCTTGATCTCTACCAACAGAACCACCGAGCGAAATAGGTTTTCCAGTTACGACGCCCGGAACTGCATAACCTTTCATCATGCTATATGTGTCCATTATCCAAGCCATAACTTGCGGATTTGTGTAAACATCAGGCGCAGGAATATCTTTTTCAGGACCAATCAAAGGAAGAATCTCGGCAGTATAACGCCTCGTCAATCTCTCAAGTTCTCCTTGCGACATTTCTTTTGGATTGCAGACAACTCCGCCCTTACCACCACCAAATGGAATATTGACAATCGCGCACTTCCAAGTCATCCAAAAAGCAAGGGCTTTAACCTCATCAAGCGTAACATTGGGGTGATACCTTATACCACCCTTTGCTGGACCCCGAGCTGTGTTATACTGAACACGATAACCCTCAAAATGTTGAACCTTGCCATTGTCCATGCGAACCGGGAAATTAACAATTAAAATTCTTTCTGGATATTTAATATGCTCGCGAATATCCCACTCAAGATTTAAAAGGTCAGCTGCTTTGTCAAATGTTTCAAGGGCCATATCATAAATTGACCTTGCCCCATTTTTAAGTGCTTTTTCCTTTTCAGCTATCATGGCTTTTTCTCCTTTTTTATTTTAAAATAAAAAATCCCGAACCTTTCGAGTTCGGGATTTATCTTACTTGGCTTCCGCTATCAATTTCATCAAGGGTTGTTATAATTGTTAATTTCTCGTCCTTTACAGCTGCAAGAAGCATACCTTGAGATTCTATACCCATTAGCTTAGCGGGTTTTAAATTTGCAACCACCACAACACGCTTGCCAATAAGCTCCTCGGGTTTATAATGTTTTCCAATTCCCGCCACAATTTGCCTTTCCTCTCTCCCTATTTTAACTTTCAACTTTAAAAGTTTTTCCGAATTTTTCACTCTTTCACATTCAATAACTTCAGCTACGCGAAGGTCAATTTTTTCAAAATCCTTTATATCTATCTGCGGCTTAAACTCAATTTTTTCTTCCACGATTTCTCCAGACGCTATTTTTAATTTCCTTATCTCATCTTCAATTTCAGCATCTTCTATCTTTCTAAACAAAATTTTTGGCTCCCCAAGTTGATGACCTGCCTCAAGCAAAAGCTCAGCAGCACTATCCCAACCTGCTTTAACAATATCATCCTTCAAATTCAACATCTCCCAAATTTTCCTCGACGAAAACGGTAAAACTGGCTCAAATAAAATCGCAAGAGCTCGCACCAACTGCAAGCATAAATTTATCGTTGTCGATGCCCGACGCGGATTTTCCTTGATCATCCTCCAAGGCTCCGTGTCGTTAAAATACTTGTTCGCAAATCTCGCTAAGTTCATCGTCTCAAAAACCCCATCCCTTATCCTGAAATTTTCATAATTGTTGGCAATTTTATCCACATGCTCTTTTAACTTTGCTATCAACTCTTTATCAATCTCCTCAAGTTCAAACCTCTCCGGAACTCTGTTATCAAAATTCTTTTTCGCAAATGTCAATGTCCTGTTAACAAAATTACCAAGTATATCTGCCAACTCATTATTGTTTCTTGCTTGAAATTCTTTCCATGAAAAGTCCGTATCTTTTGTTTCAGGCAAAATGCTGGCAAGGGCATAGCGTAACGGATCTGGTTCAAATTTCTCAAGATATTCATTCAGCCAAACAGCATAATTTCGGCTTGTTGAAAGTTTCTTGCCCTCAAGATTTAAAAATTCATTTGCTGGGACATTATCCGGAAGCACATAAATTTCATCGCTTCTACCTTCATTCCATGCCATCAGCATCGCTGGAAAAACAATACAATGGAAAACGATATTATCTTTTCCAATGAAATGAATTAATCTTGTATCTGGATCTTGCCAATATTCACGCCATTTTTCAGGTTGACCAATCTTTTGAGCCCATTCTTTCGTTGATGAGATATAGCCAAGCAAAGCATCGAACCAAACATAAATCACTTTTCCTTCCGCCTCAGGAATAGGAACTTTCACCCCCCAGTGTAAATCCCTTGTCACAGCTCTATCTTGCAATCCTTCTTTAAACCATGAATAAACATAATGCTTAACATTTTCCTTCCAATCAGTTTTTGTCCCCATCCATTCTTCAAGCTTCTTCTGGAATTCGCCAAGTGGCAAATACCAATGAGATGTATCTCTGATCACAGGGGTTGAACCACAAATTTTGCACTTCGGCTCAATTAAATCCGTTTGCTCAAGCCAACTTCCACACTTTTCACATTGATCTCCCCTTGCACCAGGTGAACCACATACTGGGCAAATCCCCTCAACATATCTATCCGCAAGAAACATTCTGTCCTTTTCACAATACAATTGCTTCGTCGTTTTCTCCTTTAAAATTCCCTTCTTGTAAAGTTCCAAAAAGAATTCCTGTGCCGTCTGATGGTGTAAAGGGAGCGATGTTCTTGAATAATTATCAAAACTCATCCCAAATCTTTCAAAGCTTTCCTTGTTCATGTAATGATATTTATCGACGACCTGTTGAGGCGTTATACCTTCTTTTTCCGCCGTAATTGTTATCGGAACACCATGTTCATCGGAGCCACAAATATATAACACATCTCTGCCTTTCAACCTCTGATAACGAACATAAATATCAGCGGGAAGATAAGCTCCAGCGAGATGACCCAAATGAATAGGTCCATTTGCATAGGGAAGTGCAGCTGTCACGAGAATTCTTTTAAAATTTTTGCCCAAGAGCGTCTCAATTTTTTGTTGTCAAATGCTGTTAAGAATTTAATCAATTTTTAAAATTAACCCAAACCATTTGAAAAAATCTCCTTATTTCGCTCAAATGCTTCAGGCGGAACAATTTTCTTTATCTCATCAAGCGTATATCTTTCCCATAGGTCATTTCCATAATGCACATAGACATAATTTTTGAAAATATCAAACTTTTCAATCTTGCCAATTCCTCTCTCCGTTTGAATCTCATAATCAATCGGTGGGAAGTTTTTCAAAGCCTCAAGATATGTCTCCATTTCAAATAACAAACAACACTTTAACCTGCCACACTGTCCCGATAACTTTATCGGATTCAATGGCAGATTCTGAAACTTTGCATGAATAAGGGTAACTTTATTAAACTTCTCAAGCCAAGTGTTGCAACATAAAGCTCTCCCACAACTTCCAATTCCACCTATCTTTCTTGCCTCATCCCTGACGCCGATTTGCCAAAGTTCAATCCTCGTTTTAAAAATTTTAGCAAGATCACGAACGAAAGCCCTGAAGTCAACCCTCCCACTGGCGGTGAAATAAAATGTAAGACGATTTCGATCAAATTGATATTCAACATCAATCAGTTTCATCTCAAGATTAAAAGCTTTCACCCTTTGCTTGAAAATATAGTGTGCTTTAACTTCATCCTCTCTATTTTTCTTCAACTTGTTTAAATCCTCTTCATTTGCAAGCCGTATCACTTTTCTCATCAACTGACCGACTATGCCAAGGAAATTTCTTTTCTGATGAACCTTCTCCCCAACCAAATGAACACGCCCAAGATCAATACCACGAAGCGCCTCAACAAGAACATAATCCCCAGGTTTAAGCTCAAGGTTTTGTTCATTTATAAAGAAATCACGACGCATACTTTTAAATTCAACTTCAACGAGATTTAAAGTATGCTCAATCTTGGCAAGTTCAGGGTCGAAAGGTTTCTTGAAGCAAGATTCACATGGCAATTTAGCCTCTTCAACTTCAAGTCCTTCGGCTTCAATGCCTGCGATAAATGTTTTATCTAATTGCTCCCAACCACTTCCAAACGACTCCCAGTCCTCCTCAAGCCAAAAAGGTGAATCTATTTTTCTATCCATTGCGTTTTACCCATTTGTTTTGTTTTTTGATAAGCCTTCTTCATCAACTCTGAAAGTTCAAGCGAAAGATTTATCAAAATCAAATTTAGCTGAACATTTTTCTCAACTTGCTCAATTGCCTTTTCCACAAGTGATATCGCATTTTGATATTCAAACTCACCATAATTTGCAACAAATTTTTTCAATCTTTCAAGCATATTAATGTTTATGACTTTATCCACCATGCCAACTTTAACCATCAACGCATCCCTGAACCATGTCAAAATAACCTGTAAAAAATTCTCAATTTCACTCCTTTCATAATCGGTCACAATTTTTTCAATCTCAATCAACAACTTAACAATTTTCCCCGATGCAATTGTAGCAAGAAAATCAATTGGCCTTATCCTTTTATCTTCAACTGTAACATCAAGAAGTTCTATTGCTTTACCGAAACTTCCATTTGCAAGCCGTGCGACAAGGCGCGCCCGTGCTTCACTTAATCCGTATCTATCAACCAATGCCTTCGCTATCTCATCGTCCGAGAGATAAGAAAATCTTACAAGCTGACACCTTGATGTGATTGTCGGCAAAAGTCTATCTTTATTTGAAGTGGTCAGAATTATAACTGTCTTGGGGGTTGGCTCTTCAAGTGTTTTTAAAAATGCATTTGCTGCCTGTTCGGTCATCGCATCAGCCTCAGAAACAATCACAACCCTCCAGCCTGGAATAAATGTACTATGCGAGATCTCCATTTTAATCTCTCTAATGCTGTTGATCTTTATGCTATTCGCCCTTGGGATTGTGATCTTGTGGTAGGGATTTTGCGACTTTAACTTTACTTGTTCCTGTATAATCTTTATCTCTGACTCATCAAGCTTTTCAAGGGGTGAATCATCCTTTGTTTCGTTTTTACCAAGTGGAAGTTTAAAAACAAGCTTTACATTGGGATGTGAAAACTCAGAAATTCCTTTACAGGTTTTGCATTCATCGCACGCTTCTCCCTTCTTACGCTCACAATTTAACGCCTTCGCAAACTCAATTGCCATAGCATCTTTACCAACTCCCTCAGGACCGTAAAACAAATATGCATGTGCTACCTTTTCGTTTAAAATTGCATTGATCAAAATTTGCTTTACTCTATCCTGACCTATTACATTTGACCAAGCCATTGTTATATAACTTTTTTAGAAAGTTTGACCCACACCGATGTGAAAAACCATTTCTTTTAAAATCTGTCCAGCCGTTTTCTTAAAAATCATTTTTGAAGTAGAACTGGGATCATAAACTTTAAACCCAAAATCAAACCTGAAACCTCCAAAGAATGTCAAATACCTCAAACCAAATCCACCAGCAACAGCGAACTGATTTAATTTAACATACCTTAAATCATCCCACAAATTACCTAAATCAACGAAAACCACGCCCCCGAAGCTTCTCCAGAAAATTATCCTATTTTCAAAATTTGCCTCTATCAAAACATTTCCACCAAGAGCTGGATTTGAAACATTTCCAAGTTCCCTAACTCTCCACCCGCGTACGCTCGCGCTTCCTCCTGCGAAGAATCTCCTATTTATTGGTATCGGTTGCAATTCAAATCTCTTAGATGACTTTATGTAAAACTCATTCGCTACACCTAATTTAAATTTAAACGCAAAAACTGAATTATTCAAACCAAAAAAACGCCTATAAAGCCAACCAAATTTATAATATTGTGAAAAAGGTAAAACATTTATCCCCATCTGACCCAAAAGAAACGGGACTACTCCACCCTCCTCAACCGAAATCATATGAGCGTATCCAGATCTCGGATAAATTAAATCATCCGTTCTATCAATCTGAAATGTTATCGATAAAATTGAGTTAAGCTGTCTTTGATAAAGTTTTTCAAGTTTTGGATCAACCGTCCCTCGAAACTTTATATTCACACTTTCTATATCCCAATCTAAAAAGCCTGAATACTCCCCATTTGGCTTGTAAATAAACCTCACCCTGTTTCTCGCTATATTCAGCGAATAACTTTTTTGTTTATCTATCATCAAAGCTAAACTGAATTCTCCAGGAATCCTACGACCGACTAAATAAGGTTGGTTTAACCTCATATTTGTCTCAATCAACCCCGCACTTGTGGTATCCTCCAAACTCGGCATTCTATTAAAACTTAAACTTTGGATCTGAAACCTTACACTCGATGAAAAATTTCTCCCCCCACCTAAAAAATTTCTGTTTTGATAGTCAACTGAAACACCAACATTGAAAGCGTTTCTTTCATCGCTGAAATAAATCGAAGGGAAAATATCATGCTTATTTCTAGGAACAACCCAAACATTGACATCAGCAAGATGAACGGTATCGGCTTTCCCTGTTGGCTCAAGATTAATTCGCACATTTTCAAACAAGCCCGTCTGGGATAAATTAGCTTCGCTTTTCAGAATTAAACTTCTGCTATAAAATTCACCCTCTTTAAATTCAATTTCACGCCTCACCAGCTCCTCGGAAACTTTCATCTTCCCTGTCCCTTCAACCAAAATTTTTATATCCTTGATCAAATATCTCTCGTTCGGATTAAACGGGACAAAAACTGAAACGATTTTTTTTGTAGAATCAACCAAAACACGAATCCCCACTCTCTCAACATACGCATTTTGATAACCATTGTCATAAAGCAAATTCAAAATCCTTTGAATCTCTGCTTCAACATCAACCCTTCTATATCTCTTTCCAACTTTGAGAAAAGAAAAATTCATGCAAATTCGCCTTAAAGAATCTGGGATTTGCTCAAGCCCAGTAAAATCAATTTTATCAATCAAGTATGGTCTCCCCTCATCTACCAGAAAGTTTAAAATCGCTTCCTTACTTTCATAGTTGTAGTAAATCAGCGTATCAATTTTTACATCAAAGAAGCCATTGTCAAGATAGTAATTTCGCAGGCTTATAATGTCATTAGCGACCTTGATTTTCTCAAGATATTGAGGTTTGTCCCCAAGTCGTTTATTTACTTTGTAAAGTATTTGCCAGAATTTAGAAGGGCTTTCTTTTGAAACAAGGATCGAATGTAATTCTCTTGCTGATAAAGTTTTATTCCCCTGAAAATTTATCTTTTTCAGTTCAAAATTTTGCTCCTGCGCTTTAAGAATCGCAAATCCAATAACTAAAAGAACAAAGATTAACCTTTTCATCGCTGTTTAACTTAATTAAAAACTTAAAAAACCCGCCCAAAGGGACGGGTTAGCTCATACTTAGTATTCATCCTCCTCGCCAAACAAATAATCATCCTCATCCTCAGGAGAATAATCAGGCCAGATATCTTCAATTCCATTATATTCTTCGTCTGTATCTTCAAGTTCTTCAAGGTTTTGAATTACTTCGGGCGGGGCACCAATTCTTTTTGCATATTCAATTAATTCTCTCTTTGTTGCTGGCCATGGTGCACCTTCAAGATAACGAATCAGCTCAGGTGTCCACAACATATTTTATCAACCTCCCTTAGTTTGATTTGTTACTTGCCTCCTGCACAAGTTCTTTATATTTATCTGGTTCAACTTCCTCAAAGAAATAGTTTAATGGATTTTGTGGAATACCATCCTTCCATACCTCATAGTGCAAGTGAGGAGCTGTGACAAGACCTGTAGCACCGCTTAAAGCGATCCTATCACCACGCTTTACCTTCTGCCCTTCCCTAACAAATGCCTTTGAAAGATGCGCATACAAAGTTACATAACCAAAACCATGATCAATTTCAACCAATAAACCATACCTTCCTCTATATCCAACATAACTTACAACACCATCACCCGTTGCATAAACAGGCGTCCCAACATCGACGACAAGATCAACACCCTCATGCATAGCCCAAATTCCAAGTATCGGGTGTTTTCTGTAACCAAATTTTGATGTCAAACTACCTTTTAAAGGCAAAATAGCAGGGATGCGTTTAAATTTTTCCTGATTGATTCTGTATTGTCTATAAATTTCCTCATAACTTTTCTGTTGCAATCTCAATTCCCTCTCAAGCTTATCTATCTTTGCAAAAGACTCAGCAAGTAATTTTCCTGCTTCCTCATCAGAAAGATTAAACTCATATTTTTCTTCAACTCCACCAACCGCAACCTTTTTTATGTCGTCATCGATAGGTTTTAAATCCACCGCAAGTCGTAATTCTCTATCCTGCTCAAGCAACTTCGCAACGATGCTCTCAACCTGATTAAACTTCTCCCTCAAAACTTTTAACTGATTTTTTAAAAGATTATTCTCCAATTCCAACTTCTCTGCCCTAACTTTACCAAAACCAAGGATATCACCCATAAAGTAGTTCAGCACAAATAAAAACCCTAAACTAAACACTACGATGAGCAAAACAAATATTAAAAACTTAATCTGGATGTTTTTGATCTCATTAAAACTTAAATTCTCCGTATCGAGGTAAAAAAACTTTCTACCCATGTGCATCTCCTGTTTATTTTGCCTAATCTACAGGGAAGATAATGAATTTAAAGCAATTTGTCAAGAGTTCGCCCAAAAGATTTTTGTTTTTATAAAACTACTTGATTAAATTTTTACACAAGTAAAAAAGAACTTCTTCCATTTATGCTGAGATTAAACGCTGAGAAGATTAAGGTCTTGATGCCTTTAATCTTTTTGTTATTCAACGCCTGCAGTGTTCAAAAGATAACCATAAGATATGCATCAGGGATATTTGATGCTGGAGTAAAAGCGATATTTAGTGAAACAGATTATGAAATTGCAAAATCAAGCATACCAGCAAACCTCAAGCTTCTGGAAGCAATTTACAATGTTGACCCCCAAAATGAAAAAATCATAACTTTACTGGTTCAGGGATATACTGGATATGCGATGGGATTTGTCGAAGACGAAGACCCTCAAAGGGCAAAGCTACTTTACAAACGAGCATTTGAGTTTGGTATAAACTATCTTAAAGCGAAAAATAAAAAATTTGCCGAAAGTCTTAACGCAGAGTTTGAAAAATTTGAAAAGACATTGAAAAGTGAGTTTACCAGGAAGGATGTACCAACTCTGTTTTGGACAACAATGGCTTGGGGAAGCTATGTCAATTTAAGCAGGGACGACCCCGACGCAATTGGACAAATTCCGAAAATTGAAGCGATGGTGAAACGAACAATTGAACTTGATGAAAATTACTTCTACGGCTCTGCAGATATGTTTCTCGGCGTTTTGCTTTCCGCAAGACCCAAGATGTTTGGAGGCGACCCTGAAAAAGGAAAAGAATATTTCGAGAAATGCATAAAAATCTCCGAAGGCAAATATCTACTGCCATATGTCTTTTATGCGAGATACTACGCAGTCCAAATTCAAGATAAAGAACTCTTCGAAAAACTTTTAAACTATGTAATCGACTCCCCCGCTGAGCTTTTAAAAGATGCAGAGCTTCTTAACATAATTGCTAAGAAAAAAGCTGAAAGATTTAAAAACATGACTGATGAATTATTTTAAACAAAAAGTAAACGGAGATGAAAAAAATCCTTCTTCTTTTCATATTTCTTAACTTTGCATTGGCTCAAGAATACCTTATAAAAGTTGCAACCATTGCCCCAGATGGAAGCACATGGATAAATGTCCTGCGTGAATATGACGCTCAAATAAGAAAAGAGAGCAACGGGAGGATTGGATTTAAAATTTATGCTGGTGGTGTTGCTGGTGATGAAATTGATGTTTTAAAGAAAATTCGAATAGGTCAATATCACGCTGGCGGATTCACTGGAGTTGGTATCGGCGAAATCGCACCAAATGTCAGAGTTCTTGATTCCCCATTCCTTTTTAAAAATTATGACGAGGTTGATCACATCTACCAAAAATTTAGTGATGAACTTGAGAAAGAAATTGAAAAAGGCGGTTTTGTCTTGCTTGGATGGGCTGAGGTTGGTTTTGTTTATACATTTACAAAAACCCCAGTTTATGGGATCGAAGATTTAAAGAAAATTAAAATGTGGGCTTGGCAAGGTGACCCAATCGCTGAAGTTGCATATAAGGTTATCGGAATTACACCTGTACCACTATCCGTTACAGAAGTTTTAACCTCTCTTCAAACAGGTTTAATCGACGGAGTCTACGGCTCCCCACTTGCAATTCTTGCAACACAATGGTTTACGAAAGTCAAATATATGCATAATGTCCCCATAACGGATGCATCAGGTGCGCTTTTGATTTCGAAAAAATATTTCGATTCACTTCCAAAGGATTTGCAAGAGATCCTTTTGCGAAATGGTAAAAAATATATGAGAAAACTTGTTGAGTTGACAAGGGAAGAAAATCAAAAAGCAATTGAAACATTAAAGAAAAACGGAATAATCATAACAAATCCACCATCAAAAAAGCTTCTTGAGGAATATGACGAAATAGGAAAAAAAGCAAGAAGAATGCTCGTTGGAAGACTATTCAGCGAGGAATGGCTCAACAAAATCGAAAAAGCACTTGAAGAGTATCGAAAAGCAAATCCAAAAACATCCAAATAATGAAATTTCTAAGCTCAATCGACGAAATCATTGCAAAGATTGAATTAATTATTTTGATGGTTCTTCTCTCCTTGATGGTCATCATTAGCTTCACGCAAGTTGTGTTAAGAAACATATTTGAAACTGGGATATCATGGGCTGATCCAATGTTAAGATATACTGTTCTATGGCTTGCCTTTATTGGCGCATCGATAGCAACAAGAGAAAATAGACACATAAACATTGATGTTCTAACTCGCTTGCTTTCACCAAAATTGAAGAAAATAGTCTCTGTTTTAACCAATCTCTTCGCTCTTTCTGTTTGTTTGATTTTACTTAAATCTTCGATCGACTTTATAAAGATAGAAATGCAATTTCCAAGCGAAATTTTCCTCGGTTTAAAAAATTGGATGCTTGAGATAATCATACCTATTGGCTTTTCGATGATGAGCTTAAGGTTTTTGCTTAACATCATAAAACTCATCTTTGTTAAAAATATTTTCTAAGTGGCAAATGCTAAACTTTTTCCTGCTCCTTTTTTTCATTTTATTTGCGCTTTTCAGAACACCCCTCTTTGCTGTTATATCCGCAATTGCAATTTTAAGCTTCCTTTCCATAAAGACAGATCTATCCGCAATTATAATTGAAATGCTCCGCCTTGCAAACACTTCAACTTTAATTGCTATACCACTATTTACATTCGCTGGATATATCCTCGCCGAGAGCAATACACCAAAACGACTCGTGAACCTTACACAAGCACTTTTCGGATGGATTCCCGGAGGGCTTGCTCTCGTGGTTTTGGTATCATGCGCCATATTCACCGCTTTCACTGGCGCCTCTGGAATTACAATTGTTGCATTAGGGGGACTTGTCTTCCCAGCACTTATAAAAGGAAATTACTCCGAAAAATTTTCGCTTGGACTTGTGACAACATCTGGAAGTTTGGGCTTACTTTTCCCACCCAGTTTACCTTTAATTCTGTATGGATTCGTTGCACAAGTTGATGTCGACAAACTTTTCATCGCTGGGATCTTACCTGGAATTTTGCTCATCGTTTTACTCTCAATTTACAGCATTGCAAAAAACTACAAAATCATCCAAACACAAAAGTTTTCGCTTCAAAATCTATGGCGAGCAACAATTGACGCAATTTGGGAAATTCCGTTACCATTTTTGATAATTGGCGGAA
>NZ_CZVS01000010.1:0-39654 GCF_001535985.1 Candidatus Kryptonium thompsonii
GCTCGGCAATTTTGGGGATTAACTTCGCATTTGTGATTGGCTTAATCGCAGGGCTTGCAAGCTTTGTTCCATACCTTGGTGCTTTCGTTGGGGCTATACCAGCCTTGTTGATCTCGGTTGTTCAATTTGGAGATGGACGGATGATCCTTCCATTGATAATAATGTTCGTCATAGTTCATCTAATTGATGATCTTGTGGTTCAACCTCTTGTTTACTCACACTCAGTTGGGATGCATCCAGTTGAAGTTGTTTTCGTGCTTTTAATTTTCGGTGAGCTGTTTGGATTGTTTGGGATGCTTATTGCAATCCCTGTTGAGGCAATCATAAAAGTTTCAATAAGAGAAATATATTGGGGTTTAACACATTATAAAATCATAATGACGAAACATGAAAGTCTTAAATCAACCTGAACTTAACGGCCAATTTATTGCCCAGCAGTTAAAAACCTTGAGATTGTCAATGGATAAAAAGATCACGGAAATAGCCGAAGCAACTGGATACGCACCATCTTACATTTCCCTGATCGAAAATGGGAAAAGGAGTTTGAACTATAGGATCTTGCGCCGAATTTTACTTTACGGATTCGGCGAAACATTGTCGAGTTTTCTTGCAAAGGTTCTGAATGATGACACAACTTCACACGACACACAAGTTTATAAAACCCCATTCAAACTCTATAACGAAGATAAAACGGTATCAGCTCAAATTTTGATACCAATGGATATTTCAAGGGGAATCGAACTTGTTAAATTAACGCTTTTACCCGGTTCATCATTCGAGGAGGAGTTTAAAGTTGATTTTAAAGTTCACGGCGCTGTTTTAAATGGAACCGTAGAAATTTACTATCCCGATCAAAAGATCGAAGTTTCTCAAAACGAAAGTTTTACACTTTCCATAAGGGCTGATTTAAATTATAGCTCGATTCGCTCAAATTTCAGAATCTCAAATTTATCTAAAAGCGTAGCGGATATCATTGTAGTTTTCACACCGCCGGTATTTTAACTCATCTCCCCGGCAAAGGTATAACAATTAAACTTTCATTACCATCAAGATCAACCGCCTGAATTCCAAATATGAAATTATCCTTAGATACATTTTTCAATGTGAACTCATTAACCTTCCCAACAAATATTTTCTTTTCCCACAGCGGAGATGTTGTTCCCCTGATACAGATATTATAACCCATAAGGTCTCCCTCAGTATTTAAATCCCATTTCAAAGTCGTGTCATACTCAAGTTCAGATATCTTTATCACTGGATTCTGCGGAGGATGAGGAGCATTTGCAAGATGATAAAGCACACTTGCGTTAGCTCTTGTGATGTTAGCACAATATTCATAATCGACAAACTCAGGAAGGTCACCGTATTTTACGCCTTTTTCAGTTCTAACATTTTGATGTTGCCTTGCGTAATTTTCGTTCATTTCACTTATTCTAACAGCTGGAAAACCTTGTTCATTGAACGGAGTATGATCTCCACCGCGCAGGAATCTATCTCGCCTGAAAATTAATTCAATCTGAAAATTATCAAGATACCTTTCCGCAACCTCCTTGAAATACCTTGCAAGTTGTCTTGAAGGTGAATCATTTTCAAGTCCCACTTGTGTAATCAACCGCAACATATTTTCATCTCTTGAAATCGGTAAACCCTCCGAAAAAACCCTAACTCGCGTATTATCCACAATTCCATTTCCACCTTCCGTGTTTCCAATTATATCATTGTTTAAAACACCTAGAACTACAATTCCAGAATCTTTAAGTTTTTTCGCAAGATGTCTGCTTCCGAGCAAACCCTGTTCCTCGCCAGCAAACAAAACAAACATTATCGTAAAATCAAACTCGTATTTACTCAAAACCCGAGCAAGTTCAAGAACAGCTGCTGTTCCACTTCCATCGTCATTTGCACCCGGAGCAAAGCCAGTTGAATCAAGTGCATCTCCAGCCCTTGAATCATAATGAGCGCTTACGATGTAAACCTTATCTTTGTAGATTTTTCCTGGAAGCGTTGCAATAACATTTGCCATCTTAGTTGGCTTTGGAACCCTCGGACCAGCCGGAGCTATAAACTCATCAAATTCAACTTTCAACCTTCCACCGCTTTCCCTGCTGTATCTTTCAAGTTCTGATTTAATCCATCTCCGAGCCGCACCAATACCACGATTTTGACTGATTGTATCAGAAAGGGAATGACGAGTGTAAAAACTTACAAGCTTTTCAATGTTTCTTTTAATGCTATCAGCTGAGATCTTCTGAATTATTTCAACAACGGTGGAATTCCGTTTTACAAGTTGCTGTGAGAAAAGTGTGGACGAAAAAAGCAAAAGGATCAAAAAATTCCTTAACCTCATCTTAAAACCAAGTTTTTTAACTTATTTACAAATTTTCAGACAAAAATCAAAAAATTTAGACAAACCCTTTTTAAAAAATCATCCCCCTAAAAACATGGTTGAAAAGTTGTAGTGTAAGGATCACCAAGAATGTGAAAGATTTACTTCACGCCCAATTTTTCACGGATCAGTCTAACTTCTTGGCTTGCCTTCTTTAATTCATTGTAAATCGCAACTGAAAAATTTTTAACTCTGTCGGGCTTTGGATTTGACTTGTTAAGCTCATCAATTAGATTTTTGTAGTGTAACTCAGCCTTTTTACAGTATTCATCAAGATAGGCAATATTCCCTCTCACAAGTTCAAGCTGTTTTTCGGTAAGTGCCTTTTTAATTCCAGCGTAAGATTGCTTCACGTCGCTTAAACATTCCCCAATTTTTTCACCATATTTTTTAGCAACCTCTGGAATAACAGTATTTTCCCTTTCAACTTCAGCCTTTAAAGCCCCAGCATATCCTCGTACATTACGACAACACTTATCAAACTCATCTAAATAATTCTTCAAGGATTGCCCTAAAAGAATAGCGGGAAGGATGATAAGTATAATTATGTGCGTTTTTAGGTGCTTCATACTTCGTCACCTCCATAGATTTTATGTTTAAGCGAACTTGTTTAATCTCCTAAAGCTTCAAGCCTACCCTTCTCAGATCATCAATAATCCGGACCAAAGGAGAAGTAGTAAACAGGTTTTGAAAATGAACCCCAATTAAACCGCCATGCAATGTCAATGCGCAAAAGCAATCCAAACAGATAAATCCTAAAACCATACCCTGTTCCAATTAACAGGTCTTTCGTCACTGTACCTGTAAATGGATCTGGCTCATAAAAAGCACGCCACGATCTCCATGAATCCCAAGCAGAGCCCGCATCAAGGAAAATAACTCCCATTATGTTTCTAAATGCAAGTGGCAAAGCACCTCCAATGAAATATCTTATTAACGGAAATCTGAACTCAAGATTCATAAGTGCAAACTTAGAACCGTTTTGTTCATTGTAAACATAACCGCGAAGCGGAACAATTGGACCACTTATGGCCTCAAAGAAAAAGAAGTCAGCAGTACTTTCGATCGGAATATAATCATTCTTAATAGCCCAGTTTATCCAAGCATCAACCCCACCGAGCATAAATCGTTGTCTGTTTTGCCCAGTGCTTCCTCCAGCCGTAAGCCTAAAAGCAAAGCTGTAATCATTCCACAATTTAAAATATTTTCTATAATCAAAAATTCCAGTTAAAAATTGAATCCCATTTGATCCAAGCTTCGGACTTGCGTAGAAAGAAAGATAATATCTTTCACCATTCGATGGGAAAATATAACGCCACAAGGAATTATCATGAACATAAGTTAGCGATGGCATCAAAATGGTTGAACGTTCCCCTATCTCTGGAAAATCAATATATTCACCAACTACATTGTAGTAACCAAGCCCAAAATCAATCCTTCTAAATTTATCAATCGGATAAGAGCCCATCAATGTCCCACCATATAATCTATATCTGTAATAAAGCGGATAATATTGATCTCCCACACCGAAAAATCTTGCTATATGAAAAGCCTCAATCCCCCAGTTAATTCTTTTCGGAAGGTAAAAGTAAGCAAAGGCGTAATCGCTATTTTTGAGATCAAACACAAGGCTTGTTATTAAATAAATTTGATGATTCCCAAGCATATCGCTAAACATCATAAACGCCTCACCCAAAACACCATAAAAAGTGCTATAACTGGCATTTGTATAAATTAAATCCGGTGTAAAATTAACTTTGTATCTGTAAACTTTATAACGACCTGATTCATCAAGGTTATCAGGTGGTCTCAAGGAATCAATCCGTGATTTAATTGACATTGCCAAGCTATCCTGCCTAAATACATCAGCAAAAATATAGCTTCGGAGATTAATTTTTATATCACTCCCATAAGGTTGAACCAAAGATGTATCAGTTTTGCTAGAAGATTCACCTAAGAGATTTTCTCCTTTAGCTTTTGCAAGCTCCCTTTCCTTCTCCTTCAAAAATTCCGTAACGAAAATTGTCGGCTCAAGCTCCTGAATCTTCAAATCCCTCTCAAACGGCTGACGCAAAAGGAAAATATCAAAACCACCATTATAAAAAGATGCAAACGCAAGTTTTGAACCATCATATGTGATCGATAATTGATAAATACCACTCAAAGAATTCGTCAATGGTCTTTCAAGCCCCGTTTCAAGATCTTTCTCATATATATTGTTAATTCCATTTCTATCGGAGATAAACAAAATTTTCTTGCCGTCAGGAGAAACCACAGGTGATGTTTCATCCCAATAGTCAGTATGTGTAATCCGCTTAATTTCGCGAGTTTCAAGGTCAACTGAGTAAATGTCATACTGATTAGGATCAAAGTTATACATTTTGAAATCCTGCGGTATCACATCTCTCGAAACGAAATCTTTTCTATCGGATGAGAAATAAATTAGCTTTCCATCAGGAGACCAAGTTGGATCAGCATCGCTGAAAATATCGTCAGTCAGATTAACAAGTGTTTTATTTGAAAGGTCGTAAACATAGATATCCGATTGCCCATGTTTCAAACCTACAAAGGCAAGCTTCGTTCCATCCCTTGACCAGTCAACTGAGAAAATACCTTCAAGGTCAAATGTTATCTTTTGCTGCTTTTCCGTTTTAACATCAATTATAAAAATCGCATCGCGATCGCCACTTTTAACGGCAAGGGCTATTTTATTACCATCGGGAGACCATGTCAGACCTGGTGTTAATAGATGGAGCTCTTCAAAATTTTTAGTTCTGTTCCCTTTCACAATCTTTTTTATTATCTTCCCATCAATTGCTGACATTATGAAAACATCGAAATAATCATCTCTATCGGAAATGAAGGCAATCCTATCACCAGTAGGTGAAATCGTAGGGCTTGTGTTATAAAAGTTACCTTTTTTCGCGTGGTCTGTCAATCGTTTAGCAAACTCGTCAGGGGCTTCTCGTTTTGAAAAATCAGCCCAATACAATTTTTTCTGCTCCTTTACCCATCTATCCGAAAGTTCCTTCAAAGATATACCAAGTGAACTTTTTATACCAGCTTCAACACTTCTTAAACCCCTGATCCTATTTATAATCTCACCAATTTTCTCATCTCCATACTTTCTCGAAATATACCAAAAAACAGATTGCCCCCCTCTATAAGCAAAATAGCCATCAAGATACTCTATCGGTGGAAGATAATCACTCACAGTTGCATCGCGCATAAACATATCAGAATTGACATCCCACCTTAACGCAGAAAACTCTGGTAAACCTTCAACTATCCACATCGGCAATTGAAGTTGAATATTATTTATCAAAGCAGATTGCAAGGAACCACCATAAAACATATCATTCATCACAGCATGGACAAGCTCATGATGTATCACATGGCGAAATTGTCTATATGAACCTTCAAATGGAACAACAACCCTGTTTTTGAATAGCTCCGTCACCCCACCGATTCCTTCCTCAAGATATTCAGCCACTACATTTGTCTGCTGAAAGTCATTGTGAGAATTATAAACAACTATCGGAATACGATTTATGATTTCGTATCTAAGCAACTTACTTATTTTAACATAAGCATCCTCCGCTACTTTTGCAGTGTACTCAGCAAGCTCATATCCGCCATCGGTAAAATAGATATCAAAATGGTCGGTTCGGATGAAATACCATGCGAAATCTTTATACTGAACTTTATTTTTCCCAAACGGGCCCTGCTGAGCAAATCCCACTGAAATTAAAGCGAAAATTAAAACAAGATATACGAAGAAACGCTTCATTTTAAAACGCCTCCGAGATTTTTTATTGGCTCTAAAAAAAATTAAATCATTTTTCGATATTTTTTGTTCCTAACCCAATTTGCGCCAAATTTAATTAAAATTCAAGTTAAAATTTTCTAAACCTTTCACTTTAAAACTATCATTTTTCTTGTTTCAAAGAATTTCTCAGCTTGAAGCGTGTAAAGATATACCCCCGATGGCATCTCACAAGAATAAAATTTTATTTTATGTCTCCCAGCTGGCATCTCGCCGAAATCAAAATTTCGAATAGTGCGACCAAGTAAATCATGAACCAAAAGTTTAACCTTCGCACTATACGGGATCTCAAACTCTATAATCGTCTCGGGATTAAAGGGATTTGGATAGTTCTGATAAAGTTCAAATCCGAATTTCCCACCTTTAAAGTTTTCCGCACCCACGACAACTTCAACACCGTATATATCAACTTCAACCCATGCAGAAACATTTGAACATAGCTTCACATAAACTATCTTTCTATTTGAGTCGAACCATGCTGAGATTGAGTCGCTTAAAAATTTTAAAGAATCATCAACGACTTTAACTTTGATTCCATTTACTTTAACCGAATCGAAAACCTCAATAAGATTAAACTTTAAAATCCAACATCTTTTATCAATCTGACCAACGAAACTTCCATTTGCTTCACTTATGTAAAGCTTAATCTCACTCCCATATTTTCTGCACTTGATTTGAGTTGTTGAAAACTCCCCTTTTTCATATCCAAGCGTTTTCCCATCGTCTTCATAAAGTTCAAAATCAACATCCCCAGGATAAATCTCAACCCAAAGCGTATCATCTGGAGACTCATCGACATATTTTTTAAGCTTAGCCATTGGAATTATTGATGGGATTCTAATAAACAAAGGAATTTGTTCAAGTGGAGCATCGACTTGAACTGTTTTACCACCAGTGTAAACTTCACCCGTCCAAAAATTAACCCACGAGCACCCCGATGGTAAATAAACATCTTTGATCCTTTGCCCAGAAGTGAACACAGGCGAAACAAGGATGAAATCGCCGAAAAGATATTCATAGCTTAAATTGTAAACATTTTTGTCATTTGGGAACTCATATAAAACAGGTTTTATTAGCGTTTCTCCATATTTCCATGTCTTGTAAGCGTATGTATAAATATACGGGATCAATCGATATCTAAGTTCAATATATTTTCTGACTATTTTTTCAACCTCTTCACCAAAAGCCCACGGTTCAAGGGGTTGCTCGTGCCCATGGGGGCGCATAACGGGACAAAAAGTCCCAAATTGAATCCATCTGATATACAACTCCGATGTCGTCGTTCCACCCGTAAATCCACCAATATCCGAATTATGATAAGGTATGCCTGACATCACCATCCCAATTAGCATCGGTATCTGAACTTTAAGTCCATTAAAACTTTTTTTCACATCCCCAGACCATGTGATGACACCAAAGCGCTGGATCCCTGCAAACCCAGATCTTGTCAAGTTGAAAATCCTTTTTTCGGGAAAATCATTTTTATAACCATCATATAAAGTTTTCGCCCAAAGAAAGTTGTAAATGTTATGAACTTTCCTTGCGCTTCCAAGGTGATGTTTTAAGAAGTCTGGATGATTTTCTGGCTCCCCCAGGTCAGTCCAAAATCCATCGACACCTTCATTTAAAAGATTTTTATATTTCTCCCACCACCATGACTGTGCAGATGGATTGGTCAAGTCAAGCAAAGATGAAGGCGTCGCCCAAAAATTTTGAAAAACATAAGTTTTTCCAGTTGAATCGAAAACAAAAAATTTATTTTGATCCGCAAATGAATAATTAATTGAAGAAAGATTTATATACGGTTCGGATATTAAAATTGTCTTAACCCCTAACTTTTTAAAATCTGACATCATCTTAACTGGGTCTTGCCAGTTATTTCTATCCCATGTCATATTCCCCATCTTACCCCAGCCAAACCAATAGAGATCGAGAATCAATCCATCAAGCGGAATATTTTTCTCTAAAAATGTATTGACAACCCCTTCAGCTTCCGTTTGATTTCTGTATCCGAACTTGCTTTGCAGAAAACCAAAAGCCCATTTCGGGGGAATAGGTGGAAATCCAGTAAGCCAAAAATATTTTTTCAATATCTCCTTCATTGAAGATGCGTAAATAAAGTAATAATTCATCTGCCCATCCTCAACTTTGTAATACCAGACCGATTGAGCAGAAACTCCGAAATCAAAATAACCAGAAAATGTAATATCGAAATATAAACCGTAATTGTAATTTGATTGAACGAACGGAACATTTACTTGCATAGTTTTTAATGGTGCTTCATAACCGACAATATGTTGATTATATGTGCTGAACGCATACCCTCTTCTGTCAATATCAATACCCTTTTGACCAAGCCCGTAAAAATGTTCATCAGGTTGAATTTCAAAAAAGACATATTTCTCCCTACCGCTGTAACCAAACCCGCCCGAATTCCTCTCCTTTAGCAAAAGCTTCCCAGCTTTGTCGTAATAATAAAT
The DNA here is from genome assembly GCF_001535985.1 of Candidatus Kryptonium thompsonii. Lineage (NCBI taxonomy): Bacteria > Pseudomonadati > Candidatus Kryptoniota > Candidatus Kryptonium > Candidatus Kryptonium thompsonii. The sequence continues at coordinate 8,693 of NZ_CZVS01000010.1, forward strand.
TCTCAAAGGGAATTTATCAACTCGAATTAAAATTGAATCCGTTTCAATTAAAAACTTGTCATTAGCATCACTTAAACTCCACCTCACATTATCACAATTCTGAATTACGACAAGGCTTGCGTCTTCGACCGTGTTGTTTGAATCTTCAAAAAAGGTGACTTTCACAATATCAGATCGAACAAACTTAAATTCAACTGCACATGTTCCCGCATAAAATCTGACAGTGCTATCTGTCGTAATATGTCTTGTGTAATTTTCGACGAAATTTATCTGGGCAAGAGCAAGCGTTGATAAGAGTAAGGTTGAAAGAAATTTTTTAAGCATTTTTTGCTCTGTGTTTTAGTTTATCGTGCACTTTTAAAGTTTTGTTTGCTTTAATTTAATTTAGCCTAAAGGTGAAAAACAAGGATGCCCTTCGATGAAAAAGTTAAAAATGGAAATTAAAGAATTGGAAAATTGAAACTTTAGATTGAGTGTTTTTTCCGAAGAAACTTTGAAAGCCTTTTCAACTATAATTCCCCACCCCCATTTCTTGAACCCGTTGCGGTTTCGGAAAATCCACCAGCGGTTCTTTACAAAGTAAAAAAATAACTTAAGTTTCATCCTCAGACTTATGAACTGGTGGAAGCGACGAGCCCCCTAAACATCTTTTGCGATACTCAATTATCCGCTCAACAACTTCATCGACACTTTCCTTAACCATAATTTTTTTCCCCGTCGTTAAAGCTATGATTGTATCAGGCGAAGCTTCAAGATATTCGATCAATTCAGCGTTTATAACAATTTCCTGGCCATTTAATCTTGTTACCTTGATCACTTTGCGCACCTTATTTAATTTCAAAATTTATCATCCCCGCCACAGGAGCGGGGATTTAATAAATTAACGCTTTAAATTAGTAATCTCTTGTAAAAATTCATCGCTTGCTGTTATCACTCGCGCATTCGCCTGGAAACCACGCTGTGCAATTATCATACGCGTAAATTCCTCCGCAAGATCAACATTCGATTGTTCAAGAACCCCAGACATTATTTTAGACTGAATCGCTGAACCAGGTTCATCAATTATCGGGGCACCAGAATTTGCGGAGATATCAAACATGTTATCACCAACCCTCAACAATCCAGTTGGATTATTAAATGTTGCCACGAGAATTTGAGCGAGAACACGGACAGTCCCATTTGAAAATACACCAAGGATTTTACCATCTTCATTTACGGAAATTGTATTCAAAAATCCAAGCCCATATCCATCTTGGTCCGCAATCAAACTTGATGTTCCCTCCATTTGAGTTATCCCAGCGAACTCCCCAATCTTTCCAGGATCAATCACTATATCAAGGATATTGGCGGAGTTATCACCTGGATCAATTCTCAAGGTTGAACTCCCGTCATCAAAAAAGAAACTTCTTATCGAGCCATCGGAATTAAACACAATTTTCCCACTTCCACCTGCAACTATAACCTCATTCCCACCAACCTGCGCTGTCCATATCCATTGATTTGGTGTGGTCGCATCCTTTACAAATTTCAAGGTTATATTATGTCTGTTTCCAAGCGAATCATAAACAGTCACAGTAGTGGATGCTTCAACATCTTCGGCTTTCTGAACTTCAAGCCAGTTTCCAGGTTTGTTTTCAAAAATTGAGTTAAAATTATCTCTTCCTGTTGCGGAGATGTTAAGGTCAGTGATTTCATTGGCTTTGCCACCATCCGCATTAACAACAAGTGCTCCAGTGTTCTTGTCAATTTCAACTCCCTTTAGATTATTTATCCTAAATGCATTTTTAACAGCATCGGCAAAATCCTTATAAGTTGATGTAGAGCTCACAGTAAAATTAACAGTTGATATCGCTTTACCTCCAACCTTTCCATCAATTGTTATCACATCTCCAGCCACAAGCCCAAGATCATTCCCTTGTGCATCTCTTAAATTGATCAAAAGGTCATCAGCTCGTGCAACGCGGGAAAATTTATCGGAACCTTTGCTTGAGTTTGCTGTATAATTTCCATTCAATCCAGAAAGAGCGGTTTCAAAATTACGATTATTGCTTGATATCGAAACATTTTGATTAACGATTGAAGTCAAAACAATTCTACCTTGCGAATCAATTGAAGCCGTCAACGAGCCTGCGAAATCATTGTTGATCTCATCAACCAAATCTTTCAAGGTGCGGAAATTGCCATCCCCAACTCCACCATCCTTGCTCACATAAGTGTAGGTTTTAACTTTAGTTCCATCTTGAATTGTCACAGTTGTCGAACCCGAGATCATACCAGTTATAATTGTATTTGCTGTTCCAGTAGCGAGAAGATCATTTATATCAGAGTTACCATCCTCAACTGCATAGACTCGTGAGCTTTGAAGTATATTCCCTTTTGGAACGCCACCAGCGTTAAGATTACCTGTGAGCTTTATGAGTGATGTTGCTTTTGCTGGTGATTTTTGACCAAAGGGAATTTTTATATCTTCAAGCTTTGCCCCCGGAGGAACAACACCAGAAGAATCAGCCATCTTCCCTTGAACAATAGCGCCCGTTGCTGAGTCAACAAGGTAACCGTTTGCATCAAATCTAAATGCCCCGGCTCTTGTGAAATAATTCCTTCCTCCCTTTTTCACGATGAAAAATCCATTACCTTGAATCGCGAGATCTGTTACCTGACCTGTGGTTTCAAGGTTTCCTTGTGTAAAGATCGTGTCAATTGAACTTACATTCATCCCAAGTCCAACCTGAAGTGGATTGGTTCCACCAGATTCCGCTGAAGGTTGAGTAGCCCCGCGAAGCATCTGTGCAAATGCCTCACTGAAAGAAACACGAGCCGCTTTAAATCCGATGGTGTTGATGTTCGAGATGTTATTTCCGATTACATCCATCATAATCTGATGATTTCTCAAACCAGAGACGCCAGAGAATAACGACCTAAGAAATGACATTTTAACTACCTCCTTTTTAATTTTTGTTTTAAATTTTGATCTCGCCTCGGTCAGTCAGCGAGATTGCGGGGCCCCCTCAAACGAGGTCCAGCCCCTTTAAATTATCACAGCTCCATCAATATTTGTAAAGACATGCTCTTTAAGGCTATCACTATCAACCACAGTTATAACAGTTCTGTTCTTTACATTCACGATAAATGCGATATCCCTTAACAAAATTAGAACATCCCTTGTATTTTTTTGCTCCGCACGAAACAAGGCATCGTTCAAAAGTTTAACATCCTCTTCGTTTAATTTCACCTCCCTTTCCTCCATACGCTTTAAAGCATGATTTGAAAACTTTAATTTCTCGATCTCACTCTTAAAAATATCCTCAAACCTTGTCCCAAACTCTGGGACCTTTACACCCGTGCCTTCCTTCCTTAAAGTCTCAACTCCACCAGCTGGGATAAATGGAACCTTCACGCCATTTACTTCAATCGCCATTTTTACCCTCATACTTTATTTCAACTATATCAGCGATGTTGAATTCAACTCCATCAATCAATATCACTGCACCATCTGCTTTATATCTCACACCTTCAACAATCCCGCTGATGTAAGTATTCACAACCACTGGTTTCCCGTCTCCATCAACCGCCTCAATGCTAACTCTGTAATTTCCAGCTGGCAGATAATTACCAAGTTCATCTTTCCCATCCCATTTGAAGTCATACCTACCGCTTTTTCTCTCGCCAAGCTTAAAAGTCCTCACTACATTTCCAGAGGAATCAAGAATTTTAATTTCAATTGATTTAACATCGCCCTTCAATTCATATCCAAATTCCACACCTTTCTCAGACTCAAGTCTCAACGAATCCCCATAAACAGTGACCCTCTTTCCGATCAAATTAGCAACCAAAGCATTTGTGATCGAGCGATTTGTCGCATAACTTGCGTCGATGCTTTTCAAAAGATTTGAATTGATGTTGTAAAGTTGCTCCACCGAGCTAAACTGGGCAAGCTGGCTTGCAAATTCTGTGCTTTGAATTGGATTCATCGGATCTTGATAATTAAGTTGCGTTATCAAGAGCTTCAAAAAATCATCCTTTCCAAGAATCGCCTTATCAGAGCTTTGAACACTGCTTCCTGTTGAAGGAATGCCTCTAAAATTTTGAATTGAATTAATGTTCTCCACGATTCTCACCTCCTTTAAATTATTGCCTCTATTAAACTGCCACCGTAAAACTTAACAGCATCAAAAGAGTCAAAAATTTTCCTTTTGCTTGTTTTCTTCAAAAACTGCCCTCGATCTGAGTTTGAAGAATCAAAATAATTATTGTTAAGATTTTCACCCACAAGCAACACCCCAAGCTTTTCTGGATTTACATTGCTTGACTCAAGAGCTGTTCTTAAATTATTAAACCCCGACTCAATTAGTTGCTTTGCCTCAAGATTTTTAACCTCAAACAAAATCTTTACCCCATTTTCGCCTTGTGAAATTTTGACAACAACTTTACCAATCTCCTCTGGCTCAACCCTCAAAACAACTTCACCGTGCGCTAAATCACCATTCTTAGAAACCAAAGCCCTCACCACATCAGGAATTTCTTGGGCTTTCACAGATATCATAAAATCTCTAACATTGACTTTATCGCCAGCATCCACGGCATCAATAAAACTTAAATTCCAATTGCCAACTTTTTCATAAACCTTTTCAAATTTAATGCTACCAAGCTCAAACTTCTTAAATTCATGCTGTAAATCAAATTCATTTCTGGCTTGATTATGCTCAAAACTTACCGAAGCAACATCTTCCCTCACAGTTTTAACATCTGTATTATGCTCTTGATTTTTAAATTGAGATTGGGATTTTTTTGAACTAAAAACAGGTTCTTCAACATTGACTTTATTATTCTCTTTTAAAATTTCCCCAACCCCAGCCTTATAGATTTTAACATCGTTCTCAAGTGCAAGCTCCCTTAAATACGGCTCAAATTTTAAATTTAAATTCTCAACACTTTCATCCTTTCTTGAAACCAATTTAGATTTTAAATTAACCTCACTTTGCAAATTTTCTGGAGCAGTAATTTCAACTTTGCCATCCTTTACATCCCCATATTTAACTCTATTTGCAACGACAAATTCACGAATTGCTTCATTTAAGTCAACTCCTTCACTCTCTCCTTTAACAATAAGCTTGCGAATTTCCTGCTTCGGATTAATTTTATCTTTCGAATTTAAATTTTGAAGCGATTTTAAAGCTTCCCCTTCCTTCGCCAAAAAGAATGGCTCAATAGCAGAATTTGGACTTGCTTTAACTTCCCTCGATTCTTGATTAGGCATAAAAGCATTAAGTTGCTCTGCTATCTGGGAATTAGGATTTAGCTTAAATAAAATCAGCGCCTGTGATTCCGAAGTTTCTTTCTCATCTACACTTTGATAACCCTTTAGCTCTGAAATGGGATTGAAATAGAATTGTTCTAAAGATTCCTCAGTCTGTGGAAGGTAAATTGATTCAAAATTTTCCGTTTTAACATTTGAGAGAAATTGAGCCAAGAAAAGTCCAAGGATATCACCAAAATTTGTCGTTGCTTTTTTATAAAAAATTCCATTTTGCTCAGTTTGATTTAAACCTAAATTATTTAGTATGTCGATTAAATTTAATTTCATTTCAACTTTGAAAGTTTACTGGCTTTTGCGGTGTTAATTTCAGAGAGTATCTTTGCAGCTTGACGCCTCTGCATATTTAAAATAATTTGAAGTGCTTCATTTTCAGGCATGCTCTCAAGAATTCTTGCAGCTGCTTCTGGCTCCATCGACTCGTAAATTTTCGCCATAGCCTTGATTTTCTCATCTTGTTGATTTAAAACTTGGCGTTGCAGTCTTTCAACAATCAAATTCTTTTCCCTTATTTCAGCCTTAAGCTCATTAATTATCTTGTTAAGAACAAGGACGCTGTCTTTATACCTTTTTAATTCCGCAACTGCTTCGTTATATAAACTTTTCAAACTATCAAGCTTATACGCTTCAACATATTCAAGTCCAATTGAACTTGTGTCCTCCCATATGACACCAAGCGAATCATTTTTAAGTTTAAGCGAATCAACCATCGCTAAAACAGGGGTTGATTTTGGAATTGGTCTGAAAAGTTCAGGATAAAGCTTTGAAAGAACATACATACCCTCAAAAATCGTCACAAAAGAGAAAACAAAACCAAGTATATAGCCAAAGATCGGTTTTTCCATTTTTATCTGTTAGATATTGTTCTATATGCAATGGAATCCAAAAGTGTTTGCTCTTTCTTTTGGAAATCCTTCAAAATCTGCTCGTTAAATTTTTGCTTCAATTTTTCAATCATACGCTTATTTTGATTCGTCTTTATCAAAATATCACGCCTTTTCTCTTCTTCCTTTAAAACCCTCTCAAGCGCATTTTTCTGCTTTTCAACCTGTTCAGCAACTGCGTTTAAATAAGCATATTGAATTTGTAAATCAATCACCTTAACCTTTTCCTCAGCCTCTATATTCTCCATCTGTTGCATCTTTTCAGCTTCAAGGTCTTCTAACAATTTTTCGGCTTTTTCACGAATTACTTTAATTTCCGAAAGATCCCTTTTATATTTTTTTTCTTGGACTTGACGAACCTTAAGAACTGGATCAAGTTTGAAACGAGCCATCTCTTTACCTTAAATTAATTTTGCAAGTTCAATTAAACGATTAACCGAATCTTCAAACTCCGCTTTCTCTTTCATATCCTGTCTTAAAAACTCTCGTATTTTTTCAATCATCTGCAACGCCTTGTCAATTTTCGGATTACTACCTCGAACATAAGCCCCGATGTTTATCAAATCCTCCGCTTCCCTGTATGTTGCAAGTATGTCTATTATTTTTTCAGCTGACTTTTTATGCTCAGAGCTAACTATATCTGGCATAAGCCTACTTATGCTCTCAAGTGGCTCAATGGCTGGATAATGGCCCATATTTGCAAGTTTTCGTGAGAGAACAATGTGACCATCAAGTATCGACCTTGAAAAATCAGCAATAGGCTCATTGAAATCATCACCTTCAACGAGAACTGTGTAAAGCGCCGTGATACTTCCCTTTGAAGAAGTTCCAGCACGCTCAACAAGTTTCGGAAGCAACGCAAAAACCGAAGGGGTATAACCTTTCGTTGTTGGTGGCTCACCTATCGCAAGCCCAACTTCACGCTGAGCCATTGCAACACGAGTAAGCGAGTCCATCATAAACATTACATCAAACCCTTGATCTCTAAAATATTCTGCGATAGCGGTTGCAACAAGTGCGGATTTAACTCTTATAAGCGGGGGCTTATCACTTGTTGCAACTACGACAACGCTTTTCGAAAGCCCTGAATCGCCAAGTTCCTTCTCAATGAAATCTCTAACTTCCCTACCTCGTTCACCAATTAAAGCGATTACATTCACATCTGCGTTCGAATGCCTTGCGATCATTCCCATAAGTGTGCTTTTGCCAACCCCGCTTCCTGCAAAAATTCCAATTCTTTGCCCTTTTCCGCACGTAAGAAGCGAATCTATAGCCCTTATGCCTGTAGCTATCGGTTGAGTTATCCTGCTTCTTTCAAGTGGCGCCGGTGGTTGATTATAAATTGATCTCATTTCATCAGCTTCAATCCATCCTTTCCCATCAATTGGATGACCAAGCCCATCTATAACTCTACCAAGAAGTTTCCGTCCAACTGGAATTGAGAAAGTTTTCCCCATCGCAACTATTTCGCTCCCCGGGCTTATCCTATTTATATCTCCAAGTGCCATTGAAAGAACACGATTATTTTTAAATCCGACCACCTCCGCAAGGCAAATCACTTCATCATTCCTTGACTTAATAGCGCACACCTCACCAAGCGAAGCCGACGGACCAATTGATTCAATAACAAGACCAATAACTTGCGTTACCCTTCCGTTAACCTTGACTAAATCAAGATGCTCGATCTTATCAAGATATTTTTTCATCCTTGCATCAAGATTTAACATCTTCTCACAGCCTCAACCAAGTAAGTTTTCAATTAACGAAAATTGCGTTGATATTCTCGAATCAACATTTCCAAGCTCACTTTCAACCACACATCCACCTCTTTCAATCGCTGGGTCTGCTTCAACGATAACCTCGCTTGTTGAGTCAAGCATTTGCAAAAGCTCTGGTTTCAATTCTTTTATAAGTTTCTCGTCCTCAGGGTTGACCCTTAACTTTATCTTTTCAACGCCAACAACTCTTTTCACCGCCTCCTTCACCTGATTCAAGATGAAATCATTATCTTTTTCAATTTCCCTTTTGACAATTTTCTCAGCAATTTTAATGGCAAGTGAAAGAACGAAATTCTCAATTTTCGTCCCGAACGATTCAACTTCATTACAAAAATTTTTTAAAACCTGCTCCAAAATGGCGATACGCTCCTTCAATTCATCGTTTACTTTTTCCCTCAAAATCTTCTCCGCATCTTTAAATCCCCTTTGATATGCCTCCGCAATTTTCATCTCGTATTCATTTCTGATCTGTGCTATTATTGCGTCAATATTAACTCCCTCTTCATTTTTTCTTTCATCCTGCACGAAATCAATTTCATCGCTTGACCCCACTTCAATTTCGCTTTTAACACCCTCATCAGATAATTTCAAAATATCAAATTCAACAGGTTCTTCAATTTTTAATTCCTCAAACAAAAACTTCTCCTCTGGCAACCGATTTTTTATGACTTTCCTAGTAAACAATGTCCTCCTCACCTCCTCTTCCCGCAATTATAATTTCCTGATTCTCCTCAAGCCGTTTTATAACCTCAACAATTCTCATTTGAGCAGCTTCAACCTCACGCAATCTCACAGGACCCATATATTGAATCTCTTCTTGCAACATAGCAGCAGCTCTTTCCGACATATTCTTGAAAATTTTCTCTTTTATCTTTTGATCCGCTCCTTTCAAAGCAAGTGCAAGATCCTTCTTATCAACTTCACGCAAAATTCTTTGTATGCTTCTATCATCAATGTAAATGATGTCCTCAAACAAGAACATCAATCTCTTTATCTCATTTGCAAGATCTGGATCTTGTTCCTCTATCCTTTGCAAAAGTTCTCTTGCTTCCTGCGAGCCAACCTTGTTAAGAATTGCAGCCACGGTCCTTGATCCACCAGTTGCGCTAACCTCCTGACTTAAAGATGTTTCAGCCATAACATCAATCACACTCTCAAGCTCGGTTAAAATCGTTGGAGAAATCTTCCCGAGTTTCGCAATTCTATATACAACTTCAACCCTCAAATCTTCGGGAAATTGACTTATAACCTTTGCAGTTTGCTCAAGCGGTAAATGAGAAAGAACTAAAGCTATCGTCTGTGGATGTTCCTTTTGGAGAAAATTCGCAAGCTGCGTCGCATCTGCTTTCTTCAGCGCCGAAAATCCTTTTATCTGAGTCATACTATGAACCTTTTCAACTATCTCCGATGCTTTTTGTGAACCAAGCGATTTCTCAAGCAACGTTTTCGCATATTCAAATCCTCCAACGATAATATATTCCTGCGCCTTCATCATCTGGAAAAATTCTTCAATAACAGCCTGAACAACAGACGCTGGAATCCCCTCCAACGAAGAAATTTCTATCGCAAGCTGTTCCATTTCTTGTGGCTCAAGATAGCGAAAAACTTTTGAGGCCGTTTCAACATCAAGCGCAAGCAGTAAAATTGCTGCTTTCTGCTTACCTGTTAAATTTTCATATTTTAAATTCAACGCTTTTGCCATTTCTGTCTCTCCTCCTCAAGTAGCCAAACTTTAATTAACCTCGCTGCTTGTTCAGAATCTTCACGAATATATTCCCTCACCTTTTCTTTAATTTGCTCCTTTTTCACTCTTTCAGATTCAAGCTCTTCTTCGTCAACTTGTTGAATTGCCTCAACTGCAACTTGCTCCGGTCCCTTAAGTGGTGCTTGGGGTTGAATGGTTGGAAATTCTCTAATTTCAACAGTTGGAATTTCCTTCCTCGTCTTCAACTTCCCAAGAAGTGAAAACACAAGTATGATTGACCCAACTATTGCAAGCCCAATTACAATTTTTTCAATAAGCTCACGCCAACTCTCTTTTTTGTCCTCCCGTTGCACAAACCCAAGCTCTTCGCTCGCTGGCTCAAACGCCGTGCTGATAACAGAAACTTGATCATTCCTATCTGGATTAAAACCAACTGCATTTTTAACTATTTCAGTTAACTTTTGAATTTGCTCCTCATCCCGGGGAATGTATTCAACCTTTCTAACCCCGCCTACTTCATTTACCTTGTAAGTTCCATTTACAAGGACAGCAACTGAAAGGCGTTTTATATTCCCGACACCTTCAACTATCCTCTGAAGCGTCCTATTAACTTCATAGTTTGTTATCGTATTCGTTCTCTGTGAGCTTGTGCTTGCAAATGTTGAATCAACTGAACTACTTCTCTCCTGCGTCGTTTGTTCGCTTCTTATAACAGTTTTATCTGGATCATACTCCTCTATAGTCTTTTCAACTTGAGTGAAATTAAGTTCTACATCAACTCTAACTATTGAATTCCCCGGACCAACAACGGCGTCGAGTAAGCTTTGAACTTTATCAGTTAGATATTGCTCAACACTTCTTTTTAGCTCATACTGCTTACTGCTTATCTTGGCAAGTGGATCTGAATCGGAATTATCAGATAAAAGCCGCCCTCTTGAATCAAGTATCGTAACATTTTGGGGTTCAAGCCCCTCAACGCTACTTGCAACAAGGTAAGCGATGCTTTGAACATTGTCCCGACTCAACTTCGCTCCCTGCTTTAATCTGAGTATGACAGATGCTGTCGGTTCTTTTTGATCTTCTTTAAAAAGAGTCTTTTCAGGGATAACGATATGAACCCTTACTGCTTCAATCCCGTCGATTTGCAAAATTGTCCTCGCAAGCTCTCCTTCAAGTGCGCGTTTGTAATTTATCTTTTGAACAAAATCTGAAACCCCAATATTACTTTTATCAAAAATTTCATACCCAACAATACTTGAATTTGGCAAACCCTCGCCCGCAAACTGAAGCCTTAACTCATAAATATTTTGCTTTGGAACAAGTATAGTTCGACCACCATTTTCTAATCTATAACTGATTTTCCTCTCCTTCAATTTCTCAACTATCTTGCTCGCATCCTGTGGCTCCAAATTAGAAAACAAAATACCATATTCAGGCTCACGAACCCACGAGATCAAAAATGCAAAACCAACAATTGAAGCAACTGCGACTCCGATAAGCAAAACTTTCCGAGCAGTCGATAACCTCCCCCAAAACTCTTTTATCTGAGCAAATGAACTCATCAGAAATTAAATTTTTTGTTTAAACCTGCAAACGCATCAACTCCTTATACGCTTCAAGCATTTTATTTCTCACCTCCATCAAAAGCTCAAAACTTGTTTTCGCCTTCTCAACTGCAATCATAACATCATGAATGTCGCTTATTTCACCAGTTATCGCTTTTTCAATCGCCTCGCCCGCTTCGTTCTGAAGCTGATTCACATCTTTGATGAACTCCTTCAAAACGCTTTCAAAATTTTCAACACTTTCCTTCGCTCTCTCCCTTACCTCAGTTTTATAAAATTCGCCAGAAGCTATTAAACCAACTTGTTTAAGCATAACTCAAACCCTTTTGTTAATTATTTGATGATCAACCTCAATAACCAACCTACCTCGAGAATCATACTGATAATACTTTTTTATCTCTTCAACGCTTTCAGGAAAAAGTTCCTCAAAGAATTTAACCTCTTCCCTACTTAAAACTTCAGCAGGGCGTGAAATTTCCTTAACCTGAAAATTCAAACTGTAAAAATTGTTTACTCCTTCAACTTTCATATCAGATCTCCAATGCATCTTTTGCCATGTTTTTTGAAGCGTTAAAAGCAGTTACATTTGCCTCATACGAACGAGTCGCCGAAATCATATCAACCATCTCAACAACTATGTTGACATTTGGCATATGCACATAACCATTCTCGTCCGCATCAGGATGCTCTGGATTATAAACAAGCCGTTCAGGGGAATTATCTTCAACAACTTCAGTTCGCACTCCTCTCACCGCATCTCTGCCATCTTCGAATTCAACAAAATTAGAAGAGATGTGTTTCTCGTTCGTTACCTCAAGCCCCATAGTTTCCTTTTTCAAAACATTTGCAAAGTTCCCCTCAACCGAAGCCCTCATCACCACAACCTTTCTTTTGTAAGGAGTTCCCTTCTCCGTCCTTGTTGTTTCAACATTTGCGATATTTTCAGCAATTGCTGTCATCCTTTTTCTTTGAGCGCTCAACCCCATAGCACTTATGTTAAATGACGCGAAAAGCCTTTCCAACTTCATACGCCTCCTCCTTTTATACTTTTTTGAATTCCCCTGAACGACTCCGCTATCAACCTTGACGCAAGTTTATATCTTATTTGATTCTTCGCAAGTTCAGCCATCTCATAATCAATATCCACATTATTTACACCACTTGAAAGCGGATCAGGATTATATTCCGATGGTTCCATCACAGTTTCAGGTTGAACCGCATCAAAATCTTTCACACCAATTGAGAAATGCTTTTCATGCGTTTTCGCACCTTTTATAAATTCATTCCCCAAACTCTTCCTAAGCTCCTCCTCAAACTTCACATCAACTCGTTTGTATCCTATAGTTGTTATGTTCGCAATATTAGATGCAATCGCCCTCTGCCTCAAAGAATATGCATCCAATGCTTTTTCAAGAAGCGGTATTTTCGTTCGAGCGAAAAGAAAAAACTTTAACATTTCTTATCCTCCCTTATTGTGCATAAAGTTCAAATTGAATTTCATCCGTTTCCGTTTCAAAACTCTTGACAAACCTTTTCCTTCTCCGCATAAGAACGAAGATAGAGATCAAAATTCCAACGAATCCGAGCGATAAAATCAACGCTCTCATTTCTTAACCTTCTTTTATTTTGTTCAAACCTTCTCAAAAGGATTTAATGCAAAATAAATGCCACACCCAAAAATTGATTTTTACACTAAATTTAAAGCCACTGCCTATCCAACCCATGCAGAATATTATACAGATGCTGGATAATATTAAGCACGGATTTTGCTAAAAAGAGCCAGAATTAATAAATTTTTTAAAAAATCACTCAATGTTGAAGCTGACTTACTATGAAAACAGTTCAGAAAACATCGCTTAAAGGCTTAACCTTGTCTGAACTTGAAAAGTTTGTGCTTGAGCTTGGGTGGGAAAAATTCCGCGCAAAACAAATCTTTAAATGGCTATACAACAAACAAGTTGATAGCTTCTCTAAAATGAGCGACCTACCAAAGCACTATAGAGATGAACTTCAGGAGATAGCCGAAATAGACGAATTGAAACTTTTATCATTTGAAAGATCAAACTGCGATGGCACGATAAAGTTTCTATTTGAATTAAAAGACGGAGAAAAAATTGAAAGTGTTTTAATACCAGACGAATCCCGCCTTACACTTTGCATTTCAACACAAGTTGGATGTCCGATCGATTGTAAATTTTGCGCAACGGGAGCGATGGGATTTAGAAGAAATTTGACAGCAGGTGAAATCGTTGACCAGTTAATACAGACACAAAAGCACACCGACAGAAGAATTACCAATATCGTCTTTATGGGAATGGGGGAGCCGCTTCTAAACTTAAAAAATCTTCTCAAGGCAATCGATATAATAACAAGTGATGACGGTATAAGAATTGGGGCAAGAAAAATAACTGTCTCAACAGTTGGGATTCCTGATAAAATTATAGAACTCGCAAACGCAGGGAAAAAAGTTAAAATTGCGCTCTCACTTCACACACTTGATGAAAACCTTCGCTCAAAACTCATACCAATAGCAAGTAAATATCCGATTTCATCTCTCATTGACGCACTAAAATACTACTACAACAAAATCGGCTTAAGAGTGACCTATGAATACATCGTTTTCGATGGTTTAAACGATAGAGATGAAGATATCGAGAAACTTGTCGAGCTTGCCAAAATTATCCCATGCAAAATAAATCTCTTGAAATTTCACCCGGTTGACTTCATACGAAAGGAACCATATTTGAAACCTTCCACAAGGCTTGAAGAATTTGCCCAAAAACTTCGCGAACATAATCTTACCGTCTTTGTAAGAAGCAACGCCGGCGAAGATATAAAAGCAGCTTGTGGACAACTTGCAATTTTAAACCAATAAAAATATAAAAGGAGAACCTCTGATGAGACTGATAATTTTCGGTCCCCCTGGCGTCGGAAAAGGAACCCAAGCCCAAATTTTATCCCAAAAATTGAACATTCCACATATCTCAACGGGGGATATGTTGAGAGAAGCAGTTAAAAACCAAACCGAACTCGGCTTGAAAGCCAAATCTTTTATGGATAAAGGTGAACTCGTTCCGGACGATGTGATGATCGGAATAATAAAAGAAGTTTTATCCTCCGAAAGATGCAAAAATGGCTTCATACTTGATGGATTTCCAAGGACGATAGCACAGGCAGAAGCTCTTGATAAAATTTTTGAAGAACTTAACATAAAACTGGATTATGTGATAAGTTTGGAAGTTGATGACGATGAAATAATTAAACGATTGACAAATCGGCGTGTCTGCAAAAATTGCGGAGCGGTCTTTAACCTTTTGATAGATAAAATTCCAGAGGATAATAAATGCCCAAGATGCGGTGGAGAACTCTATCAAAGAAGCGACGACAACCCGGAAGTCATAAAGAATAGACTAAAAGTTTATAGAGAATCAACCCAAATTCTTCTTGAATATTACGCAAAAAAGGGAATTCTAAAATCAATAAATGGGGTTGGGGAAATAAGTGATATAACGGAAAAAATTTATAAAAGCATAGGAGTAAGAAGTTAAACAAGAAAATAATTTTGAATTTTCAACAAAAAACTTATAACTTACCTCCAGAGGGAAAATAAATGTTTTTTGTAGTATGGAAAACTCGGAGCTTGATATTTGGAGTAGGTACGAAAGGTTAAAGAGAAGTTTTAATGTTTTGACGCAAATCACCGCAAATATGGTGAGCACGCTTGAACTCGATGAACTTCTCCAGACTCTATTGGATCGATTGACCGAAGTTACAAATGCTGATGCTGGGATAATAGCAGTGTTTGAGAATGGGGAACTCGTGATAAAAAGCGTCGCTGGAATTTTTCCAAAAGATTTTGTCAACATAGAATTAACATTTGAGGAAGGCAGTTTTTCGTGGAGGGTTATAAACGAAGGCAATTTAATTTATCAGGAATCCGCACACTTACATTCCAAGATTTTGGATACAGCATACAAGCTTGGGATTTCAGCAAGTTTAGGCGTTCCACTTAAGAGGTTTAATAAAACCGTTGGGGTTATAAGCATTCATTGGGTTAAGCCGCATCCTCCGGATGATGAGGAGGTTCGTCTTCTTGAGATCACGGCAGAAAGGGCAGCTATGGCAATTATAAATGCAAATCTTTTTAAACAAGTGAAGATACAAGCCGAACTTATAGAACTTTCACCCGACGCTGTTATTGTGAGGGATTTAAATGATGTCATCAAGTTTTGGAATAAGTCGGCTGAAGAAATTTATGGTTGGAAGAAGGAAGAAGCGATAGGTAAAAAGATCACTGGGTTAATTTATGACCAAAATGAGCTTGAGACTTACTTTAAAGCAAAGGATTTTACGCTAAAAGAGGGAAAATGGCAGGGAGAGTTGAAGCAAGTGACAAAGGATGGAAAAAAGTTAACGGTTTTGTCAAGATTTAAAGTTTTATATGATAACTCTGGAAATCCATACCAAATTATCTCCGTAGATAGTGATATAACAGAGATGAAGAAAATTGAAACCCTTTTAAACCGTACTCAACGGCTTGAATCAATTGGGCGACTTGCATCAGGAATTGCTCACGATTTAAACAACATTTTACAACCTATCGCAATATTAACCCATGTTTTTAAAAGAAAGCTTCAAGATGAATCCGACTTAAAATATATCGAAATTATTCAATCATCCATTCAAAGAGCTACCAATATCATAAATCAAATTTTATCTTTCTCAAAAGGTATAGCTGGGGAAAAGGGGATAGTCCAAGTAAAACACCTGATAAGAGAGCTTGAGGTAATTTTAAAGGAAACATTTCCAAAAAATATAAAAATTGAGATTGAGGTGCAGAAAGACTTATGGCCAATAGTGGCTGAACCAAATCAGATGATGCAAGTGCTTCTCAACTTATGTGTTAACGCAAGGGACGCGATGCCAAATGGCGGGACATTAAAAATAAAGGCGCAAAATTCAATACTTGATAAACACTATATAACCCAGCTTCCAAATTTAAAACCAGGCCCATATGTTATCATATCAGTAGAAGATACGGGAACCGGAATACCTCCCGAAATAATTGATAAAATTTTTGATCCATTTTTTACTACAAAAGAACTAGAAAAGGGAACTGGATTAGGGCTTGCACAAGTGAACAGCATTATAAAAGAGCATAATGGAGTTATAAATGTGTATAGTGAGCCTGGAAAGGGAACTATATTTAGAATTTACCTGCAAGCAGCTGAAGAGGAATTTAAAGAAAAGGGCGTCGAAAAATTAAAAGAAGAAATACCAATTGGAAACGGGGAACTCATACTTGTTGCAGAGGATGAACCTGCCGTTCTCGAAATGATAAAATTAGCTTTGGAAGAAAACAACTATAGAACTATAACTGTGAATAACGGTGCGGAGGGAATTGTAAAGTACTCACAAAATAAGAATTAAATTAAGCTCATCATTACTGATCTTTGGATGCCCATTTTAGATGGAGTAGAAATGATAAAAATCATAAGAAAGATAGATCCGAATGTGAAGATTCTATTGACAAGTGGTTTAGATAGCCCAATCGAGGTATTGCCCCCCAATATTTCCTTTCACCTCAAAAAACCCTTTGATGCGGTAACCCTGCTCAAAAAAGTTAGCGAATTGTTAAAAGATTAACCCTAAAATATGCATCTCTTGATTTCCTAAGTTAGCCCTATAACCCTAAAAACCCCTTGCGTTTAACAAAAACTTTGCTTATAAATAATTAGGCACAGACCAATTTGTGTGTTGATAACTTGTGGATAACTTGTTTATTTTGTGCATAAATTTTTTGTCTTTAATTCGCCAAACTGTTCTTTTTCAAGGAGTTGTGAATAACTTCAGATTAAAGACCAAAAAATAATTGAATTCCAAGCAAAATTTTTGATACCAACATGTGGATAACTATGTGAATAAATGTTGATAACTTTGCTAACTGACTTGGCGACTTATCCACAGGTTATCCACAATTTTTATAAAAATGTTGATAAGTTTTAAAACTAAAATTTATTTTGCCTATGGATAAAGAATCAAAGATTTCCGAAAAAAGCGTCAAGCAAAACCAATTTGAGCTTACCCCCGATAATAATAACGCCTATACCGACGCTGAACTAGAGTCATTAAAAGCCGCAACAGATGGCAAAGATGTGAAAGCAATATGGAATGAATGTCTTGAAATCATCCGAGACAATGTCAATCCCCTAAGTTTTAAAACATGGTTTGAGCCAATTGTCCCCCTTAAAATTGAGGGAAAGCAGCTAACGATCCAAGTTCCAAGCCAATTTTTTTACGAATGGCTCGAAGAACACTATTATAGTTTAATTAAAAAAACGCTTACCAAAGTTCTAGGGGAAGGAGCTAAACTTGTTTACTCCGTTGTCATGGAAAATTCATCCTCGGACGAAACAAAGACAACGATAAATCTTCCTCCTGCTTCGAAGCCAGCTCCAAAACCGTCTTATCCAATCCAGGTCAAAACCTCTTATGACTTTCAACCTTTTGATAGCAACTTAAACCCGAAGTACACATTTGATAATTTCGTAAAGGGCGACTGTAATCAGTTAGCGACGGCTGCTGCTCTTGCAGTTGCGAATAACCCAGGGGGTACATCCTTTAATCCGCTTGTGATCTACGGTGGCGTTGGGCTTGGTAAAACTCACTTAATTCAAGCGATTGGAAACTATGTCGTCGCAAATAAGAAAGCAGCAAGAGTTTATTATGTTTCAAGCGAGAAATTCACAATTGACTTCGTTGAGGCTATTCAAAAAGATAAAGTTAATGATTTTTCAAACTTCTACAGAAGTGTCGATGTTTTAATTGTCGATGATATACAATTCTTTGCGGGGAAAGAAAAAACGCAGGATAACTTTTTCCATACATTTAACGCCCTTCATCAAGCAAGAAAACAAATTGTTCTATCTTCCGATAGACCACCAAAGGAATTAAAAGGGCTTGATGATAGGTTAATTTCAAGGTTTCAATGGGGTCTGATTGCTGATATCCAACCGCCAGATCTTGAAACAAGAATCGCAATCCTGAAGAAAAAGGCTGAGGATGCTGGGGTGGAGCTTCCACAGGAGGTCATTGAATATATCGCTGTCCATATAACATCAAACATAAGAGAACTTGAGGGTTGTCTTATAAGTTTACTTGCGAAGTCTTCACTTGAAAATAAAAAAATCGATATAGAGCTTGCAAAGGAAGTTGTGAGAACAATAGTTAAGGATACATCTGTAAAGGTTTCAATTGAGGAAATTCAAAGAATTGTATGCGAACATTTTGGAATTCCACCAGATATGTTAAAAGCAAAAACGAGAAAGCAGGAAGTTGTGATAGCAAGACAAATCGCAATGTATCTATGTAAAGAACTTACGGATTCATCTCTTAAAACGATTGGATTACATTTCGGTGGCAGGGACCATAGCACAGTAATTCACGCTTGCCAATCCGTTGAAGAAGATATGAGAAAAAGTGAAAAGTTTAGAAACCTTGTTGAATCCCTACGCCGAAAAATTGAGTTCAGCTCAAAATAATAACAGTGTTGATAAGTATGTGGATAAGTTGTTAATTTGTGTGGGTTGTATGTTAACAAATCAAAAAGTTATCAACATTCACATTGTGGATAACTTCAAAATGTGGATAAAATTAAAGTTATCAACACCAGATTAACACTCGTTATTGTTTAAGTTTTTCACACACCCCATAAAAAAGAATTGATGGACAAGGCTTTTTTAACCAATTAAAGCATTGTGTTTTTTTCTTAAAAGAGTTATCCACATATCCACAGCCCTTATTAATAATCTTAACAAACTTTTTAAAGAATAACTACTTATTTAACGGATTCCATTGCTTGCACAATTAGCGGGAAATATCTATCAAGTGCACATTCAACTGAATTTCTTAACTCGCAAACTCCGTCTGGTGTTTCTCTGCACTCTTTGCAAATATTTTCTCTTAAAGCAATTATGTAATCGTTCATATTATCACTTTTAATGCGAAGAACAATATTTACAATCTTAGGAAAATATTCTTTCACCCCGCACATTGACATTTCTGAAATTCTGCAAATTCCATCTCCATACGGATCACTGTCTATACAAACCTTACATACAGTGTTTTGAACCGCATGCCAGTATTTTTCAAGTTCTGGTGTCATATCAAATCTCCGATTTTGTTTTACAAGTATATTTTGAAAACTTTTTAGGAAAAAGTCAAGATAAGTTCATGTGCGAGATTGTTTAGGTTTGAAATTGCAAATTTTATTTGATATATTTTTGACAAAAATTTTCCTGATGCGAAAACGAAAATAAAAAGCAATGAGCAAAACTGGAATTATAAGAATCAAAAACGCAATCTTTTACGGTTACCACGGGGTTCATACATCTGAACAAAATTCAGGTGGAAGATTTGAGGTAGACGTTGATCTCTACTGTGATATTTCAGATGCTATGCAGACCGACTCTCTTAAAAGTACGGTTGACTATGAACAGGTTTATAATTTTTTAAAGGATTTGATAACCGAAAAAAGATTTTACCTAATTGAATCTCTTGCTTCCAGAATCGCCGAAGGTTTAATTAAAAAATTTGACAGGGTTCAAAAGGTTGTGGTTAAGGTTCGCAAGCCATCGCCACCTGTTGGTGGGGTTGTTGATTGTGTTGAGGTTGAGGTCGAAATGAAAAGAGATTGAACTGGTATCAATGTCATTTGTGTATCTTAGTATAGGTTCAAATATAGGCGATAGAATTGGGTATATAAAGAAAGCCCTTGTTGCTTTATCAAAACTTCCAAAGACAAAGATAACCAAAATTTCTTCACTTTATGAAACTGAGCCATATGGGAGAAAGGAACAGCCGTGGTTTGTAAACATTGTGGTTGAGATGTTTACAGAGTTAAGCCCTGTTGAACTTTTTAAAAAGTGCAAGTCAATAGAAGCAAAACTTGGGCGTCAGGTCCGTGAGAGATGGGCTGAGCGTGAAATTGACATTGATATTCTTTTATATGATGACCTTGTGATTTCAAGCGAAGGGTTCAAAATTCCACATCCAGATATGCACAACCGTCGTTTTGTCCTGATACCGCTTAGCGAGATTGCCCCAAGGGTTATTCATCCGCTTTTTAAAAAAAGCATTTCCGAGCTTTTAATTGAATGCAAGGACACAGCAAAGGTAATCCACATCCCGGAGAAAATAGATCTTAAAAAAACAATAGAGCCGGAGGTGAAAGAAATAAAATATATAGCAATTGAAGGGGTAATCGGAGCGGGTAAAACTTCACTCGCAAAAATGTTAGGTGAACGCCTTAACGCAAAAGTTGTCCTTGAACAATACTACGAGAATCCATTTCTTGAAAAATTTTATCAAAATAGAGAAAGATACGCTTTTCAAACGCAGATATTTTTTCTTTTGAGCAGATACCGACAGCAGTTGGAACTTTTGCAGAGGGATTTATTTCATGAGTATTTGATAACAGATTATATCTTTGACAAAGATAAAATCTTTGCTCATATTAATTTGAAAGGTGATGAACTTAAACTCTACGAGATGCTCGTTAGTTTGCTTGAGAAAAATGTACCGACTCCGGATTTGGTTATTTATCTTCAATCGAGCGTCGAAAGGTTGATGTTCAACATTAGAAAGCGTGGGCGACCATACGAGAAAAACATAAGCGAGGACTACATTCGTGAACTATTCGAAGCGTATAACGAATTTTTCTTTAATCAGTACAAAAAATCCCCTGTCCTTGTGATAAATGCAACCGAAATTGATTTTGTCAACAACAAGGAAGATTTTGAGGATTTGATAAATAAAATTTTAAGCCCAAGAAAATCCTACTTCGAATATTACAATCCCGGAAAAAGGTGAGGTGAAATATGATCAGATTACTAATTTTGCTTTTGCTTATCTACATAGCCTACAAATTTTACAAGCTTTTCATCTACTATAAGAACAAAGTCAATGAGCTTGAGCGTGAACTGAAAAAGAGGAAGATAAACGAGCTAAAAGATACTGATTACGAAGAAATAAAATGAGAGGAATTGGGAAATTTCTTTCCAAAATCGACCCGTTCAGAAATAAAAAGCTTAAAAACTTTTTTATTAAGCTCTTAAGCCAATTTTTTAAAAATCAAGTTTTTATAAGGGTTGATAAATCCGAGAGAATAGATGTTGATTTCGGTGATGTAAAGAAAATTTTAATTGTAAGACAGCATAATCAACTCGGGGATATGCTTTGTGCTGTTCCTTTATTTAGAGCACTCCGTCAAAGGTTCCCAAGTGCAAAGATTACGCTTATCGCAAGTCCTGTGAATTATGAAGTTGTGAAAGATAATCCTTTTGTTGATGAAATTTTAAACTTTGATAAAGTTAAATTTCTAAAATCACCATCGAACTTTTTTAAATTTGTAAGGAGTGTAAAGGTAGGCTTTGATATTGCCATTGTTCCTGTGACAGTTTCAATCTCAACAACAAGCAATTTGCTCGCTTATATTTCAAAAGCAAGAATTCGCATAGGTCCAGCTTCGCTTAATGGAAAAGAAAATCCAACCGCATTTCTTTTCAATTATCAAGTTGATCTTGACTGGCGAGATGAAGAAGAAAAACATCAAACGAAGCGAAACCTTGACATCGTAAAACCATTTGGAATTGATGCGGAAGATTTAAGTTATGTTATACCGTATTTTGATGAAGATAGGGAATTTGCGAAGAATTTTTTAAGCAAAGCTAAAGATTTTAAATTTTTAATTGGCTATCATCCGGGCGCTGGGAAAGTAAAAAACAGGTGGGATGCGGGTAATTTTGCCGAGTTAGCTTTAAAACTTGCGGATGAATTTAATGCTTTGACATTGATAACAGCAGGGCCAATGGATGATGAGCCTGTTGAAAAGATGAGGAAACAAATCGATGGGAAGATAGATTACCTTATTTTGAAAAATGAAAAGATTAGTAGAATAGTTGCAGTGATTGACTCGGTTGATCTTTTTATAACGAATGACACTGGGATAATGCATGTCGCTGGGGCTACGAAAACACCAGTGATATCTCTTTTTGGTCCAACTAATCCGTATCAATGGTCACCCCTTAACGAAAATAAATTTTTCATTTGGTCGAAAACTGGAGATATAAACGATATAAAAGTTGATGAGGTTTATAAACTTGCGGTTGAAATTTTAAGTAGAAAAGGGGCACGGGATTAAAATTTTTTCCTCTTTATGAAACTTTCAATTTCCTTTCTGAATTCAATAACTTTGTCTATAAAGTTTTCTTCTCCGCTCTCAATTTTATCAACAGCTTCAAGAACAATCCTTGTTCTTTCCTCGTTTATAAGTTGTTCATAGTTTGATTTTAAAAATTTAAAAACATCGAACCCAAGCCGTGTTCCGGATAATCTGCCGTTAAAGCTTTGTACATAGCCTCTGTCTTTAAGTTTTTGAACAATTGGGGCGTAGGTGCTCGGTCGCCCGATCCTTTTTTCACGCATCAATTGAATTAAGTTCGCCTCCGTAAAAAGTGGTTTTTCGCTGACCAAGCGAACCTGAATTTGAGATATGTTATACTCTCCGGAATCAATCGATCCAACTGTTTTGATAGGGGAGATCAAGTTGAAACCATTTTCAACGATACTTCCGTTAAATTGGAAATCTTGAATCAGGTCTCCGAGCTGTGCTTTAAATTTGAAAACTTTTAACTTTGCTGGGATCATTTGGCTTGAGATGAAGCGTTTAAAAATCAGCTCATAAAGCTTGAGATGTTTTTTGCTTAATTTTATTTGGAGAAGTAAAAGCTTTGTTTCGATGTCCGTTTCAAGTTCAAAAGAGTTTAAAGGTCTTGTTGGTCTTATACATTCATGAGCTCCTTCTTCGGTTCCCCAAGTTCGTGCTTTGAAATAAGAACCAAGTTTCTCTTTCTCAAGGTATTGTCGTGCTATGTTTATTCCGAAACTGCTAACACGAGTTGAGTCAGTTCTATGATATGTGATCAAACCGCTCTCGAAAAGTTCCTGTGCTATTTCCATAACATCGCTTGCTGGTAGGTTGAGCGTGTGAATTCCATCTTGAAGAAGTGAATCGGTTGTGTAGGGTGGAAGAGGATTTTGCTCTATTATTTCTTCGGTTAAATCAAAGATTTTAACTTTTTGAGTTGATTTTATTTTTTCAATTTCTTCCGGTTTGGCTGTGAAGTTTAAGCGTAGATTATTTTCAAGGAGAACATTTACTTGGGCTATCTTCTTTTTGCTTTCTATCGTTCTGTTGCAAACCCATCCAAGCACGGGCGTTTGAACTCTTCCAGCGCTTAAATCTTCACGGTTGAATTTTTTCTGAACTATTTTTGACAGTTCAAGTCCTATCCATGCATCTTCAACTTTTCTTAAGATTTGAGCCTTCAAGAGATTGAGATCAAATTGATCGGGATTTTTTGAGTCCTTCAATGATAGCCCGCTTTGTAATTTCATGCCACTTTAATCGTTTTATGTTCTGATTGAATGGGTAAAGCAAGCATTTCAAATCCCAGGCTATTTTCTCACCTTCGGCGTCTGGGTCGGTTGCGATCAGGACTTCATCAACATTTTCGGCAAGTTTTTGAAGAGCAGAAGCGATTTCAGGTTTTACAATTTCAAATTTTACTTCAAGTTTTGAATCAACAAGCCTTGCACCAAATCCCGGTTGTTTTATTGCAAGGTCTGTTATATGTCCGCGCGATGCGGTTACAAGCAAAAGCATACCGGGTGCCATAACTTCAAAAAACTTGTAAGGCTTCAGTTCTACTTTTCAGCGGTTTCCCGAAGAAATAAGCTATTGTTCTTGATTTGGTTGGTGATTCAACTATTAAAAGCTGTGAATTAAATTCTATATCAACTCCAATTTTCAATTCTCTTGTAGCGTTTATCTCTTCCATTACTTTTTCAATATCAAGGTCTTTAAAGTTTACGAAATTAACATCTAACGGTTCGAGTTGTTCTTTCATAAACTCAAAAGCGGATGGATTATCGATCATCAAAATTGATAATCCTTTTGTCAATCCTCCAATGGTTAATCTACTTGCTCTACCCGATGCTTGAATGTAAACAAATGGATCTGGGATTATAAGTGAATTTCCAGAGGCTCCTATTTTAGTAGCTATTTCTTGCCTTGACGAAATTTGGTTGGAAAATTCAAGCGACCTATTCATAACATCATAAGCGAACTTAACGAAATCTGATGTCCCGCTTGATTCTGGATCAAAATCTTTTGATCTTATCTTATTAAGATTTGCCTGACTTAATTCGACTATTTTTGAGAGGTCTTCAATTATATCAATAGCTTTTTGTCTTTCCTCACCTTCGAGATATTTTGCTATTCGACTTATTACCATTATCATTTTTCTTGGTGAGAATGTTTCACGATCAACCGTGATTTCCATTCGTGGAATTTCAAAGAATATTGTATATCTTAGCGCTGTCGGTAGGTCGATTCCTCGGACAAGTGATGAACGCCTTGATGATGTTCCGACGAGGACATCTATTTCATTATTTTCAAAGGCTTGGAATATCTTTTTTGAAGCTTTGATATATGCACTTGCTTTTATTCCGTTTTGATTTAAAAATTCCGCGATTTGTTCTGCCTTTTCGCTGCCCCTGACATATACAATTGCACCGCTTCCAAGTCTTTTTAGTAATTTTACCAGTTCTTCTTTAGGATCTCCTTCGGGGTAAAAATATGAATCGATTATGTTTCTTGTGAAAGAGTAGGTTTGACCAATATCAAATCCAAAGATTTCTTTTAAAATTTTAACTCGTAGAGTTCTCTTGGCAGTTTGGGTGGCTCCAGATACAATAATTTGCCCCTTGTTTGTTTTTATTTTTGAGCGTAGTTCGTTTAAATCTTCTGATTCAACCTTTTTCGCGATGATTTTTTTAGCATATTCAATTTGTTCATTAGTTATTCCAAGAATTTTTAGGACCGTGTCAATTGCTTGGGAACGGCGGAGGAAGCCATCGACATCGTCAATAAATACGGCTTCGGTTTTTAAAGATTCGAAAATTTTTTTATTTCTAACTATCGAAGCAGATGTTGTTACGATAATATCTGCGTTGTCAACTTCGCTTTGTTTTGGTTTTGGTGCGAGAGAATGAATTTGGGCGATCTTTTTGTGCGGGGCAACGCTTTGAATTTTTTTAGAGACTTGAAATGCAAGTGTTGAATTGGGGAGAAGTATAAGGGATTTTTTCAGAAGCGATAGCGCTATTGTTGTGGTTGTTTTGCCACTTCCCGTTGGAGCAAGCATCGCGAAACTTTCTCCCTTTAGAAATCTTCTCGCCCATAATCTTTGAGCACCCCAAGGTTTGAAATTGAACGGTTCAAAAATTTTATTTATATCTTCGGTTGTGATCGTGTTAAGTTTAATTTCACCACTTAAAAGCTCATCAAGCGACGCCTTTTGTGAACCGTGAAAGTTTAGGTAAATTATCTCAAGATCCTGCATTTGCTTTTTTAGTTTGTTTTTGGAAAAATTTTTATAAATTTGGATTACAAACGGTTCAGTATATTTTTAATTTGGCAAACAAATTTTAAACTTTCAATTTTTAAAGTGCTTGAGGGCAGAAAAATAATTGTTGGAGTAACTGGAGGGATTTCCGCGTATAAAACCTGTTATGTTGTTCGGGGTTTAAAAAAACTTGGTGCAGATGTAAAAGTCATTATGACTCCATCAGCAACTCAATTTGTAACTCCCTTGACATTTTCAACCCTTTCGGGGAATGAAGTGATCGTTGAAATGTTTCCAGCATCAACTCGCGAGGGAACAGATATAGGGACAAAGCACATTAACCTTGCTCTTTGGGCTGATCTTATGCTCATAGCTCCAGCGTCAGCGAACACGATAGCGAAAATTGCCCATGGAATTGCCGACAACTTTTTAACTTCGCTTGTCCTAGCTATAAGATGTCCGCTTATTCTTGCTCCTGCAATGGATGTTGATATGTATTTAAACGAAGTCACCCAAAGGAATTTAAAAATTTTGAAAGAGCTTGGTTACTTGATTATAGAGCCAGAGGAAGGAGAACTTGCAAGCGGTCTTGTTGGGGTTGGAAGAATGGCTGAGCCTGAGAGGATAATTGAGTTTGTTAAAGATTTCTTTGCAGGCGTGAAATTTGACTTAAAGGGGAAGAAAATACTTGTCACAGCTGGACCAACTTATGAACCAATTGATCCTGTTCGTTTCATAGGAAATTGGTCGTCTGGGAAGATGGGATTTGAAATCGCAAAGGCATCTGCTCACCGCGGTGCTGAAGTGATTTTAGTTACGGGTCCGACAAATCTTGGGACACCGAAAAATGTCAGAAGAATTGATGTTGTAACATCGGATCAAATGTTTAATGTTGTGGTTGAGTTTTATGATCAAGTTGATGTGGTTATAATGTCAGCTGCTGTTGCTGATTACACCCCAATTCAAAAATTTGAGAAAAAATTGAAAAAGGAAGATTTACCTGATGAAACAGTCGAATTAAAGTTGAAAAAAACAAAAGATATTCTTAAATATCTTGGAGAGCGTAAGAAGAGTCAAATACTTGTTGGATTTGCGCTTGAAACCGATAATGTTCTTGAAAATGCAATTCAAAAGTTAAAAGATAAAAATCTCGATCTCATCGTTCTTAACACAATAGGCGAAGGTTCTGGGTTCGGATATGATACTAATATCGTGACTATAATTTCAAAGGATGGGGAAATGGAAAGTTTACCTAAGATGACAAAATATGAAGTTGCACATAAGATTCTCGATAAAGTTTCATTGATTTTTAAAAAAGGTGAAATGAAAAAATGAAAAAGGAAATAAAAAAGGTTTTGGATGATGCGAAGCGTTATTTGGTTCAGCAGGAGAGTTTATTTGGGGATGAAATAATTTTGCCGAAACAATCGTCTGACGAACCAAAGCAATCACCTGTTGAAAAAAATGTTGGCGATGAACAGTTTGGAGTTGATCCGAGCTGGGTTGAGTCAAAAACGCTTAATGAGCTTGAAACGAAAATAAGAAACTGTGTTAAATGTCCCCTTGGTAAAACAAGAACAAATTTTGTTTTCGGCGTTGGGAATCCAAACTCGGAAATTGTTTTTGTCGGCGAAGCTCCAGGGATGGATGAAGATTTGCAAGGGGAACCTTTCGTTGGTAGAGCGGGACAGCTTTTAAATCAGCTTCTTGCGAGTGTTGGTTTCAGAAGAGACGAGGTTTATATTTGTAATGTTTTAAAATGTCGCCCGCCTGGAAACCGCGATCCACTTCCATCCGAAATAGAAGCTTGCAGTCCGTATTTGGTGAAGCAACTTGAAATAATAAAACCCAAATTGATTGTTTCGCTTGGTCGTTTTCCTATACAAACGCTTTTAAAGACGAACGCACCTTTAAGTTCCCTTCGTGGTCAGATTTTTGAATGGCATGGGATAAAATTGATAGCGACATATCATCCAGCAGCGGCTTTGCGAAATCAACAATGGAAGCGACCACTTTTTGAAGATTTGCGCAAGGCTCGGGAAATTCTTTACCAAAAATAAAAAATTTTTAAGCCATGGGAATTGAAAAGGGATTAAGGCAGGAGTTTCCACTTGAGAAAATAACTAAGGATTATAAATTAACTTCCATACCTGAGCCAAAGGAAGCTGTCCCAAAAGTTTTACCGCAGGCTCCTGAGCTTGAAGTTGCAGTTCTTTCTGCGATGATAATTGATCCTGAGTGCATCCCAAATGTTTTTGAGATTTTAAAACCCGAATGTTTTTACAAAGAAGAGCATCGAATAATTTTTGAAACAATCGTTGATCTTTTTGAGGCTGGAAAATCTGTTGATCTTTTCATCCTGAATCAGGAGTTAAAGAAAAAAGGGTTGCTTGAGAAAGTCGGTGGCGCTACATATCTGACGGAAATTTCGAACGCAGTTGCAACATCTGCAAATGTTGAAGAGTATGCCAAGGTTATCCACGATAAGTATATTTTGCGCGAGATTATAAAAATGTCAAATATGCTGGCAAATTCTGCTTTTAAAGAAGATGCCGATGCGTTTGAGTTGCTTGATTTTGCAGAGAAAAAATTGTTTGAAATCTCGGCTGAGAAATTCAAATCCGATACCATTGATTTTAAAAAAGCAGTTAAGCAGGTGCTTGAAAAATATGAGAAGGTGAATAGGGAAAAGATACTCCTTACTGGTGTTACTAGTGGATTTCCAGAGATTGATGCTTTGACTGGAGGGTTTCAGAAGTCAGATTTGATAATAATTGCGGGAAGACCTGGGATGGGTAAGACAGCATTTGCTCTTTCGATCGCAAGAAATGCAGCTGTTAGAGATCAAGTGCCTGTGGCTATATTCTCACTTGAGATGTCCTTGGAACAAATTGCATTAAGGCTAATTTCAATGGAGGCAAATGTTGACATGCACGCTTTAAGAACAGGGAGGTTATCCGCTGATCAATGGCAGAGGATTGCTGGATTTGTGGGTAGGATAAGTGAGGCGCCAATTTTCATTGATGATACTCCAGCGTTAAGTACGCTTGAACTTAGAGCAAAGGCGAGGCGTTTGAAGGCTGAGCATAACATTGGTCTTATAATTGTAGATTATCTTCAGCTTATGCAACCGCCAAAAGCTGAATCTAGAGAGCGTGAAATTTCGATGATTTCAAGGGCATTGAAAAGCCTTGCGAAAGAGCTTGAAATTCCTGTGATCGCACTTTCACAGTTGAGAAGGGCAGTGGAGGAAAGAGGTGATAAAAGACCATTCCTTTCTGATTTACGTGAGAGCGGTTCACTGGAACAGGATGCTGATGTTGTTATCTTTGTTCACAGACCTGAGTATTATGGCATAACCGTTTATGAAGACGGGACTCCAACCGAGGGAACTGCAGAAATAATTATAAGCAAGCAAAGGAATGGACCACTTGGAACTATAAGGCTTAGCTTCCTGAAACATTCAACAAAATTTGCACAACTTGAAGTAAGAAGAACATCGGAAGGTGAATATGGTTTAGGTGAACCTGAACCCCCTAAACCGCCATTTTAAAACAAAATCAGGTTGAAATGGCGCTTTCTCAAGTTCTAAGTGCGTCAACTTACGGGATAGATGCATTCACTGTAAAAGTCGAAACTCATATTGAACAAGGATTATTTGCTTTTACGATCGTTGGTTTGCCAGATAGTTCGGTGAAGGAAAGCAGGGAAAGGGTTAACGCTGCGATTAAAAATTCCGGTTTTAAATTCCCAAACAAAAAGATAACTGTAAATCTAGCTCCAGCCGATATAAAGAAAGAGGGTTCACAGTTTGATTTGCCGATAGCGATTGGAATTTTATCAGCAACTGAACAAATTCAATCGGATATACTTGACAAATTTATAATTCTTGGGGAGCTTGCTCTTGATGGAACCTTAAGACCAATTCACGGTGCTCTTCCAATTGCAATTTCTGCAAAAAATTCTGGATTAAAAGGAGTAATTCTTCCAAAGGAGAATGCGAAAGAGGCAGCGATAGTTTCGGAAATCGAGGTTTATCCAATGGGCTCACTTGCAGAGGTTGTTAATTTTTTAAACGGTGAACATCAACTTTTAAACCCATTTAAAATTGACATAGATGAAATTTTCAATCAAGAGAGCAAGTATACAATTGATTTTGCAGATGTAAAGGGGCAAGAAAATGTTAAGCGGGCTCTTGAAATAGCTGCAGCGGGTGGGCATAATGTCATAATGATTGGTCCACCTGGAAGTGGTAAAACAATGCTTGCGAAACGACTTCCAACGATACTACCACCTATGACACTTGAAGAAGCCCTTGAGACAACGAAAATTCATTCGGTAGCTGGACTTTTACCGCCAAACACAGCTCTTATTGCGACCCGTCCATTTAGAGCGTCACATCATACAATTTCTGACTCGGCACTCGTTGGTGGCGGAACAATTCCACGGCCTGGGGAAATTTCACTTGCACACCACGGAGTTTTATTTCTGGATGAACTTCCAGAATTTAATCGCAATGTTCTTGAGGTTTTAAGACAACCCCTTGAAGATAAAAAGGTTACAATAAGTAGAACGAAAATGACGGTTGAATATCCAGCTAACTTTATGCTTGTTTGCGCGATGAATCCTTGTCCATGTGGAAATCTTGGAAATCCACATCAGCAGTGCACATGCTCCCCAGCTCAAATTCAAAAATATATGGGAAAAATATCGGGTCCACTTCTTGATAGAATTGATATCCACATAGAAGTTCCCGCTGTTAAATATTCAGAACTTGCAAGCAAAGCAATAGGTGAAACATCTGCGCAGATAAGGGAAAGAGTTATTAAAGCAAGAGAGATACAGCTGAAAAGATTTAGGGGTAGAAAAAACCTTTTCAAAAACGCTGATATGCAAACGAGAGAAATTAGAGAATTTTGTAAAATTGATTCGGATGGGGAAGCAATTTTGAAAAACGCTATAACGAAGCTTGGTCTTTCCGCTCGCGCTTATGATAAAATACTAAAGGTTGCAAGAACTATCGCTGACCTTTCGGGGAGTGAAAGTATAAAGCCTGAACATTTGAGCGAGGCAATTCAGTATCGTAGCCTTGATAGAAATCTATGGGGGATTATGACCTGAGGTAATCAATTAATCTTTGTTTTTTAAATTTATCTCTCATTGTTTTAAGGTCGATATTTGCATCTTTCAGAATTTTGCGAACTGTGCCAACCGAAATTTTAAAATTTTTGCTTCTTCGCATTGCCCT